>CAYXQY010000039.1:0-24637 GCA_964466525.1 uncultured Planctomycetia bacterium | reverse complement strand
AAACTTCCCCAATTTATGTGGGTACGTACAGAGAAGAAGAAACAAAACAACCGGTATCAGAAGGAGAAAGGGGGTGCTTTTTTTGAGAAAAAACAGATTGGCTCCGTGCATGAGAGGGTATTCTGGGTGTTCTGATACTGCAGCTGATCCTGTGTTGGGGTGCGGGTTGTGCCTGTAACGTATTATATCAAATGTACCGGGGTTCAGCATCCATCAGCCCGGATTGGCGGAAGACCCCGAAACATGAATGAATAGAGCGTTCGTCACATTCTTCGTCGTTGCATGGGCGTTAAAAGAGGGGAACGATCCGTTTGGGCATCGAAGCAAAAGAAAAAGGCCGCTGCAGAGCAGCGGCCTCTGGAGGGAGGGAAAGATGGGTTATTCTTTTACGTTCACTTCAATTTGCTTGCGGGACGCTTCCTCCACTTTCGGAACGCTGATGCGGAGTATCCCACGTTCGTACTCCGCTTCGATGTCTTCCTCGTTCACCGAATCCGGCAGATGCACCTGCCTGGTGAACGATCCATATCGCCGTTCCGTGCGGTGGTAATCCCGCTCCTCGTCCGTTTTGCTCTGGACTTTTTCACCCTTCACAGTAAGGGTATTGTCCGATAGGGTAATGTCCAGGTCCTCCGGGTCCATCCCCGGTGCCTCGATCTCGATCAGGTAATCCTCCTCCGTTTCACTGAGATCCAGGGACGGCGCCTGGAACTGGTTCCACCGTGTGGGCTTCTTCCAGAGCGGATCGTCCGTGAACTGCTTGAAAAGCGAGAAAAGGTCCCTGACGTCGCTGTCTCCGTTGGTGCGTTTAACGCGTGTCATGGCGACACCTCGTTGAAATTGAAGTCCACTTTACAGGCGATCGTTACGTATCGATTACAACCGGAATCTGGAATTATACTTTCACGCAAATTGTGTGCCGGGTAGGTGAAGAGTTACTGGATGTAAGTTGTTTATATGTAAGGGTTTATATAAATAAACTAAGGATAAGTGAATGGTCGGTCAATCTGACACGCCCGGTCCCGTCCGATCTGACAATTTTTCAGGGTCCTGATGTGCGGGGATCCGTCAGAGGCGAATACAGGAGTGGTAGGAGTTCGCCGGATGGGTCGGTTTCGTTTCGAAACTGCGGTGTCGGTCTTCCGTACGTTCTTCACGGGCATGAATACGTTCGGTTGGTTTCTGCCTCCATGGCGGCTGTGAGTTCCGTCATCAACGTGTCCGGGCAACGTCCGTTCCGTTATCTCAGGATAAATGCGTAAAGAAGGGTTCCCAGGAGGACGATGGTATGGACGATCACCCAGAACCAGTCGGAGGCGGTCCAGTTGTAATGCTTCTCTCGAGAGGTGGTCTCAAAATAACGGTCCAGATTCTGCTCGGACAACCAGCTGTGAAACCGGTCGATCTGTTCCGTCGTTCCGATTGCCCGTGAATCCAGCCAGAAATGGTACCGTTCCGTTCCCTGTTCGTCCACGACCTCCACGTTTGTCGAGGGAGCGTCTTCCTCCGCTTTCCGGTCGTAGCTTTCCGTGACGAAGTTGTATCCGGTCCGGGGTCCGAGCATCAGGTTGTTTTTGTCCACGCGTTCTTCGATACGGTCAATGGCGTCGAGCGGGATGGTAAAGACGGGTTCCTCTTCTCGGTTAAAAGCCAGTGTGTCCCTGTCAATCTCAAGCGACATGCTGGATTTGTTGATTCGCCTTCGTGCAGCTTTTTTCCCGATAAAGGCAATTGCGATTCCGAGCAGCTGCAGCCCGATCAGCAGTCCGGTCATGATCGTAAAGAAGTAAAAAAGAATGGTGACCGGCCCGGTCCATGAGCCGGCACCGGTATACCAGAAATATCCGAGAAACGTCGACCAGGCCGTGCCGGCGTATATCCAGGAGAGGACAAGCGGGTCACCAAAACCTTTGAGGTCCAGTTCCTGTCGCTCGGGCTGTAACTGGAACCGGTCGTTGTCAGGGTTCATCGTTCCATACGGCTTAATCCACACGAGGAATCGCGTCGGTCGGTAGATTACCATGAACCGGGATAAAGGTACAGGGTGCCACTGGAAAGGATGTACAGATCTGGGCTCCACCGCTTACCGGATCAGCCCCAGAAAGTGAGCTCATGCGTTCCACTCATGGTTCAGGAATGGTTTGTTATGGAACGATGCTTTACAATAAAAGTAATTTGGCGATGAGGAGCAGATCAATATCGGTCGAACGGAACAAAGCGGGTATGTGATTTCAGACCCATCCGAAATTCTTTCTGGTGACGCCTTTATGTCGAAACGTCCTGATATGAACGTAAGTGGAATGACCTTCACGGACATGCCGATGATACGGCTTTTGATGCCCCCTGTACTGCGGGGAGCAAAGACGGCGCGAGCCCGACGAATTATGGTTTTCCTGGTGTACAATGTCGTCATCCTGATCGCGGGGGGACCGTTTTCGTATATTCTGGGTGTGCAGTTTGGTCTTCCCCGTGCCGGTCTGGCTGTCCTGGCGGGGATCGGTCTGATCATGTTTGGTATGTTGATTGTTCGCCTGACAGGTCGTCTGGACGTGGCGAGTCACTGGGTGAGTGCGTCCCTTTTTTTCGTCATCCTCACGGTGTCGTACTATGCGGGGGGAATTACCTCGCCCGCAATGTGGTGGCTGGTGCTCTGTCCCGTTTACACACTTCTTTTCTCCGGGTTGCGAGGGGGGATGTTCTGGGTGAACATGATTGTGTTGGCGGCTGCCGGTTTATTTCTTATGCGCTCACAGATTCCCCCCATTTCCGAGCGGTTGTCCACGCTGGACCACCACTGGTTTCTTCTAAGCGGGTTTCTCGGGCTGACCGCGTCACTGGTGGGATATATCGCATCATATCGTTTTGGGATCACGGACAATGAGATTGAACGACTGAACCGACGTCGCAGAATGGAGCGGGAAGCTCGTAAAAGAGCGGAAAAAGCGAGTCGAATCAAATCTCAATTCCTGTCGAACATCAGTCATGAGATTCGAACCCCAATCAATACCATCACCGGAATGATGGATGTGCTCCGGACGTCGGGTGTAAGCAAGGAACAGCAGCAGCACCTTACCGTAGCTGAGGAAGCGGCCCGTCAACTTCTGGATACAATTGATACCATTCTGGACATTGCTCAGGTCGAAGCCGATTCAATCGAGTTGCAGGTTCGTCCGTTCGAAGTTCGATCCACAATTAACGAGGTGTTGCGGGGCCTTTCTCCCGGGGCGTCGGAACAGGACATCGAACTCATTCAGCAGGTGTCACCCTCGGTACCGGTCCGGGTGGGCGGAGATAAGAAACGGTTTCGTCAGGTGCTGTTTCACCTCGTGGAAAATGCCATACTTCACTCCGGGGCGAGTGAGGTGCTTGTTTCCGTGGACGTGGAGGAACACTCGAAGGACGTCTGTCGGCTTCGCTTCCGGGTCCGCGATGACGGAACCGGCATCAATGAAGACGAGCAGCGGGACGTGTTTGAGGGGTTTTTTCGCTCAAGCGAGTCGCAGGATCGGCAGGTCGGTGGAACCGGAGCGGGTCTGGCAATCTGTAAAAAGCTCGTCAATTTATTCGGCGGGCAGATATCGCTTGATTCCACGCCGGGAAAAGGCAGCACATTTGAGTTAGTTCTCCCGTTTGAAACCGACGGCATCGCTACGGAACCCCCCACGTACGAAACTGCTGAACTGACGGATGTGCAGGTGCTGATACTGGATGACAGCGGGACCCGGCAGAATGTGCTGTCCTCTCAGTTTCAGGAATGGGGGATGCATCCAACCATAGTAGAGGATGTTCGGGATTTACTGAAGAAAATGAGGGAACGGTTCGATTCGAACAATCGGGTACTCCTTGTGCTGAATGTGGACCACATGGATCGATTCGACGAGCAGGTTCGGGAGGAGATAGAAGACCATTACGGTCGAATCCCCCCTGTTCTGACACTCGTAAAGCCGGGGTACACTGACGGGTCGTGCGAACCGGTTAAGTACGGGGTACCGGTGTTCGGTCCCGTTGATTCCGCGTCCTTGCTGAAAAAGACGAAAGAAGCGCTGATGACGGGGACATCGTCTCCTGTTCCATCGAATACGGCGAGTTCGCCGAGTTCGGAGGGACCACATAGAGAAGATGACCGCCGAATTTTGCTTGTTGATGACAATGACCCCGTTCGTAAGGTGATTGCCATGCAGCTTGAACGTCTCGGGCATTCAGTCACGGCGGTCTCCGGTGGACGGGAAGCCCTTGAGCGCGTTCGATCGGACGATCCGGCGTACGATGTGGTCATTATGGACGTTCAGATGCCGGAGATGGACGGGATGGAAACCACGAAACGGATTCGTGAAATCGAAGGGGAACGCGGAAGCGTACCCGTACTTGCACTGACGGCGCAGGTACAGACGGAGAGCCGAAAAACGGGTTTGGACGCAGGGATGACCGCGTATCTCACGAAACCGACGGATTCCGATAAACTTCAGGACGTGATCCGGGACGAAAGCTGATTCGATCGATGAAGCAGGGTTTGGAGAAATGTTTTCAGCACGTACGACACGGTGTCGATCAAATGCTACAGCATTGAATTCGGCCACCGGTAGGTAAGGGCTTGTTCTTTGGCGTTACGGCACCTGCCGATCGAGGCTCCGGTACTGCACGGCTTCGGTGATCTGTTCGGGTTCGATGGTGTCGGATTGTTCCAGGTCGGCGATGGTCCGGGCGATCTTCAGAATTTTCATGTACGCGCGGGCCGAGAGTCCGAGCCGATCGATGGCCCGCTTGAGAATCTGTTCTCCTTTTTCGGTGACTTCGCACGTGGCTTTGACCTGTTTGTTCGTCATTTTTGCGTTTGTATGAATGGACGTCCCCTCGAAGCGCCGCGACTGGGTTTCACGGGCTGTTTCCACATGCTGACGCAGTTCTTCGGAGGTTGCTCCCGTGCTGTCGTCGGTTAAATCCTCGTACTCCACCGCGGGCACGTCTACATGGATGTCAATCCGATCCAGGAGCGGGCCGGAAATACGGGAGCGGTACCGCCGGATCTGATGCGGGGTGCAGTTACACTCTTTTCTCGGATCGGTGTGGTAGCCGCACGGGCAGGGGTTCATGGCGGCGACGAGCATGACCCCCGCGGGAAACGTGGCACTTCCGGACGCACGACCGATGGTTACTTCCCCTTCCTCAAGGGGCTGGCGTAGAACCTCCAGCGTACTCCGGCTGAACTCCGGGAGTTCATCCAGAAACAGGACCCCGTTGTGGGCCAGGCTCAGAATGCCCGGTGAGGGCGTGGAGCCGCCGCCGGCGAGTCCGGCGGCGCTGATGCTGTGGTGGGGGGATTTGAACGGACGGGTGGACAGCAGGGCTTCGTCGTCCGGCAGGTTTCCGGTAATGCTGTGCACGCGGGTGGTTTCCAGTGCCTCATTCAGCGTGAGTGCCGGAAGAATCGTGGTCAGCCGACGCGAGAGCATGGTTTTTCCGGCTCCGGGTGGACCGATCATGAGGACGTTGTGGCCGCCCGCCGCCGCGATGGTAAGTGCTCGCTTGACGTGTTCCTGTCCTTTGACCTCCGCAAAATCCACGTCCTCGTTCTGACGGGGTTGGTGGAAAAGTGTGTCGAGGTCCACGTTGATGGGATCGATCATGAACTCCCCGTTCAGAAATCCGACCGTTTCGGTCAGGTCATTCACCGGAATTATCTCCAGTTCCTGCACGACCGCCGCTTCCTTTGCGTTCTCCTCCGGTACGATGAATCCCCTGAAATCCAGCTCCCGCACGGCCATCGACTGTGATAGCATGCCCTGGACACCACGCACACGACCGTCCAGTGCCAGTTCTCCAACGATCGCGTAATCCTGGAGCAGTTGCGGATCAACCACTTCGCTGGCGCACAGAATACCGATCGCCACCGGCAGGTCGTACAGGCTTCCTTCCTTTGGCAAATCGGCCGGCGCGAGGTTGACGGTAATGTTCTGGTTGTGCGGAAACATGTAGTCGCTATTGATGATGGAGGAGCGCACCCGTTTTTTGCTTTCACGGACGGCCGTGTCCGGCAGGCCGACGATGGAGAAGGTTTGCTGCTGAGAAACCGGGGACAGGTCCACTTCAACTTCAACGGGACGCGCATCGATGCCGCTCAGGGCCGTGCTGGTGATGCTGGAGTGCATGGAAGTCTACATGCCGAATCAACGGTGGTTCGTATTGTTGACGCTGTCATTGCTTCTGGCGGACCGGTGTCCGCTCCGGATCAGTCGTCCGTTCCTGCCAGTTCTTCGATGTCCTCGTCACCGGAAATGCCAAAGAACTTTAGCCATCCTTCCACGTTCTCCACCGGTTTTTGTCCGTATTTCTCCGGTGGTTCACCGGGGTGTTTCTTGTCCCGTTCCGAGAGGGACTGGTCCAGTCGCTGCAGGTACGTTTGCACGTCTTCGACGGATGCCCCGAGGTCCGAGACGTTTGCGGTAAGCTCTCGGTCTTGCGTTACGACCAGTATGCTTCCGCGGTTGGATTCACGCTCAACCAGTTCCACGATCACGTCGTCGGCTTCCTCTTCGTTGTTGCCGAAGAGCACCGTCAGGTAATCGCTTTTTTTCTTTTTCCCGAGCAATGGGGTGGGATCCTGAGGTCCGTCAAACGCGACGTAGGTCAGGCGGTTCATACGGTCGGCGTACTCCTGCACCCGGGACACAAACTTTTTCCGTTCTCTGCGCAGGGTTTCCTGTTCCAGGTTCGGGTTGTCGTGACCGATAATGTCGAAAAGCACGTTGTAGCCGTCGATGATATCCATGGGAATCGAACTCCCGAAAATAGACCAGAAAGGGGGCCGAAACGGCCGCGGTTATTACTGGAGGAGCCGGGGTCATTTGTTGTTATGGAGAACAGGGGAACGTACTTTCCCTGTACACAACTCGTCTGTACCGCGATGAACATTGTCAAGGGTATGGGAACGTGGCACATTTTTTCAATGCTACGTCCTGTTCATCATGTGGTCGATAATTTCCTCCGGTTCCATCGGATGTCGTTTCTTGATCAGGTAAATGTTCACGAGGTTAATCAGGAAATGTCCCAGAAACGGACCGTACAGGGAGCCCGTCCATCGAACAATGAAGCCGAAGGCCAGGCCGAGAACCAGAGCGAAGATCGGCCACGGCCACATTAGTTTTTTCCAGGGGATGTGTATGAGGCCAAACAGGAGGGCCGACGTGTACAGTCCGAGGCCTTCCTGCAGGGCGCCGCGAAAGAAAAGTTCTTCACCCGCGGCGGAAACAAATGCGAGAACGGGCACCTGCATGTAGCCGAACACGTTGACCACCGGGGCAAACTCCCGTTCAAACGTTTTTGCCCAGTCCGTGGTGCGACGGAGAACGGCGCCGAGGCCAAACACGATCAGGGCGATGGCCACTCCACTCAGCAGGCTGTATCCAAGCTGGACTTCATTGGTGGAGGTGGACAGCCTCAGGGAGACAATGTTCTGGCTGCGCATCCAGAACAGGCCGATTCCCGCCATGATGAGGTAGAAAAAACAGCTAACGTTGAACATCCGAAGACGCAGACCGGTAAAGTCCGGACGGGGAAGTTCGGCTCCCGCCCGTTCGGACGCCTCGTTCGTTTCCGACTCTTGATCCTCTGCGTTACGATCGGGTTCTTCCGGTTCCGTATCGGACGGTTGGGTGGTTTTCCTCGATCGGTTCCCGGTTTCTTTCGGGTCGGGATCCTTCGTCTGATTTTGTTCCTCACCGGCGGATGATTGGTCGCTGTCAGTCATGATTCTGTGTGCGTAAAAAGTATTTGCTGAAAACTCCGCTTCTGATTGTTTTACAGAATGTGAAGTAACTGGTCAAAAAACCGTGGGGGGGCTCGATCAATGTGGTTGTGGGAGAAGTGTAACACAGACATTCTTGTCTGTGGAACAAGAACCTGAAGGTTTTCACAGGCGAGAATGCCTGTGCTACTTTTACCACGGATTTTTGACCAGTTACAATGTGAACGATGAAAAGAGGAGTTGTTTGGGACTCTGGAGATGAAATTTTCGTGCAGGTGATGTTTTCACGGCAATGGTTATTTTACGAATGAGCCGGAACGGTCAGCCCCTTTTTCTCGTGGATGTCGTGGCAGGAGACATAGTGATTCGGTTCAACTTCGATGAGTTCGGGATCGTGTTGGTCACAGGGAGCGTACGCCTCCGGGCAGCGAGGGTGAAAGGAACATCCGGACGGGGGATTGATCGGGGACGGGACGTCGCCTTCGAGCATGATTCGGTCTTTTTCCAGCTCCGGTGACTCCCTGGGAATCGCGGAGAGCAGGGCCCGGGTGTATGGATGAAGCGGGTTGTCGAACAGTTCGTCCGTTTCCGCTATTTCGACGAGTTTGCCGAGGTACATGACCGCGATTCGATCACTGATGTGTTTTACCACGGAGAGGTCGTGTGCGATGAACAGATAGGACAGGTCAAACTCATCCTTCAGGTCAATGAGCAGGTTCAGAATCTGTGCCTGCACGGACACGTCCAGGGCCGAAACCGGTTCGTCGCAGACGATGAAATCCGGGTTCAGTGCCAGGGCCCGCGCGATCCCGATTCGCTGGCGCTGTCCGCCACTGAACTCATGAGGATACCGATGGAGGTGTCCCGGGTTCAGTCCGACGAGGTCGAGTAATTCTTTCACACGCTCCCGTCGATCCGATTCGTTCATCAGCCCGTGTATTTCAATTCCTTCACCCACGATGCGCTCCACCGTCATACGGGGGTTCAGGGAGCCGTAAGGATCCTGGAAAATGATCTGCATCTCCCGCCGCAGCCTCCGGAGTTCCTCCGGTGAAAGTTGAAATACATCGCGCCCGTCGTACCTGACCGATCCACCGGTCGGTTCGATCAACCGCAGGATCGTGCGTCCGGCGGTCGTTTTACCGCATCCGCTTTCCCCGACCAGTCCAAGGGTTTCCCCTCTGTTGATTGTAAAGCTAATATCGTCCACCGCCCAGACCCAGGAGGACGGTCCGGTGAACAGCCCTTCGTCCTCGGGAAAATATTTCTTCAGGTTTTCCACGTGAAGCAGGGGATCGTCACTCGACATGCTTACCTCCGTTCTGATACAACAGGCAGCGAACCCAGTGATCCCGGTCCACTTCTCGCATGGGGGGATCCTGTCTGGAACAGTGCTCCATCTCGTCCGGACACCGGGGGTGAAATCGACATCCCGCCGGAAAGTCCGTGGCATCCGGTACGGAGCCGTGAATGACCTCCAGACGCTGTTTTCCCCCCGTAATTTTTGGTCGGCTTCGAAAGAGCCCCCTTGTATACGGGTGTTTTGGCTCATCGTAAATCGTTTGAGCGGGCGCAAACTCCTGGATTTTTCCGGCGTACATAACGGCCACGTAATCCGCGAGCTCGGCCACAACGCCCAGGTCGTGTGTGATCAGCAGGATGGACATATTGAGTTCCTTCTGAAGTTCCCGGAGCAGTTCCAGCAACTGTGCCTGGATGGTCACGTCGAGTGCCGTTGTCGGTTCGTCGGCGATCAGGACCTGAGGATTACAGGACAGCGCCATTGCGATCATCGCTCGCTGTTTCATCCCCCCGGACAGCTGGTGCGGATAGGCGTCAATTCGTGATTGAGCATCGGGTATGTTGACCTTCTCAAGCATTTCGATGGCCCGCTCACGTGCTTCCTCCGCCGATACATCCTGGTGCAATGTAATGGCTTCGATGATCTGATTTCCAATCGTGTAAACGGGGTTGAGCGAGGACATGGGTTCCTGGAAGATCATGGAGATCTCGTTGCCGCGCAGATGTCGAAGTTCCCGGTTGTTCATCTCCAGGATATTTTTTCCGCGGTATCGAATTTCTCCCTCCTCAATGCGGCCCGGCGGGGATTGAATCAACCGGAGGATGGACAGCGCAGTCACACTTTTTCCACAGCCACTTTCCCCGACCAGTCCGAGGGTTTTTCCTTCCGGAATCGACCAGGACACCCCGTCCACCGCCCGGGCCACCCCCTCGTCCGTATGAAAATACGTTTTGAGGCGGTCCACTTCCAGCACCAGGTTTTGCTCGGACGGCCGTGGGATTTCTTCTTTTAATCCGGTTGCCTGTCGACTCATTTATAGCCTCGTTGCGGATGAAGTTTTAATTCGCTTTCATTTTGGGATCCACCGCGTCCCGAAGTCCGAATCCGACCAGGATGTACGAAAGTACGGCAAAAAACAGGAACAGTATGGGGATTATAATCAGATGTGGATGGTGATAAAACGCACCGTTTTCCCGGGCGTACTGCAGCATGCGGCCCCAGCTGGGGTATTGCTGTGCGCCGTACCCGATCATGGACAGTCCGCCTTCCATGATGACGCCTGCTGCGATGGCAAACGGAGCACTGACAAAAATCGGGTAAATGGAATTGGGCAGTACGTGCTGAAAGATAATGCGCATGTTGCCCGCTCCGAGCGCTCGCGCAGCCATGCTGTATTCCTCCTCGCGAGCTTCCAGACTGGTACCACGGATTAACCGGCAGGTGCCGGGCCAGCCGAGAAGACCGATGAGCACCATGATGTAAAATATGAACATCTGGCGGTTTTCCACCATTGATAAGAGAATGACGATCAGGAAAAACTGGGGAAAGATGATGACAACCTCCAGCAAACGGCTGATCCCCAGGTCCACCCATCCTCCGAAGTACCCGGCAAACGACCCGAGGACGATGCCGATCAGCAATGAGATAACCGTCGCGACAAAGCCGACGGACAGGGAAATTCGTGACCCGTACAGCGCCCAGGTCAACATGTCGTTGCCACGGGCGTCGGAACCGAGCAGGTAAATGCTCGTCTCCATCGGATGGCGTTCACGGTACGTCCGGTACCGTTCGGTGTGTTTGTATTGCTTCTGCGAGAGACCGATGTACTGCAGGTCGGTCCGTTCAACGACTTCAGCGAATGTGTCGTCCTGTTCTTTGAGCGTTTTGACGGCCTTCTCCGGGTTTCCCGGATCGGGGAGGCCAGAGAGAAATTGACGAAATCGCTCGTAGGAGAGGCCGGTCACGCGTTCGATCCGGCTGATTCGCTCGGTCGTTTCCTCCTGATTTTCCTCCCCCGGTGATTTCCATTGTTGTTCGTTTCTCACCCATGTGATGGCCTGTTTCAACTCAAGCGGATCGGCCTCGCGAAGGGGCCGGACCTGCTCCTGTTCCAGCTCCCTGGACTGTGCGTACAGCAGCAGAAGCTCCTTCTGTTTTTCAGCTTCGATGATTCGCACCACGTTCTCAGTCAGGGGGTACGACAGCGGGGCGGCACTCTGGGAGTACAGGTTCTGCTGCGTGTAAAGCCGTGGAACCGGCGGGAGAATAGCGGTGATCGAATCCCCTTCGGCCTCGTCATACCGTTCCGGGTAGTTGCTCACCAGGGAGCCGGATTCGACGGTGATCAGGTTGTCGGGAAACGTAAGAAGCCCGGCGGTCAGAAAGGAAGCAAAGACGAGTCCCGACCAGGTCAGCGCGTTTGAGCGCCACCAGTAACTCCAGTCAAACAGGCGCCAGGCAAGGAACGACCCGAGCAGTGCCAGGCCGTAAAGCAGTGTTGAGGGCAGTGGAACACGGGTTTCAAGCCAGGGCACGGGGACGTACGTCGTGCCGAGAAGGTACCAGCTGATGCCCCAGAGGATTGCGGTGATAACGGGCAGGAGCATCCGACCCCCGCTTCCCCGGAAAAGTCCAGAACCACGCCAGTACACCCGGGAAAATGCAGGATACAGTAAGCCCGTGAGAAGCAGGGACAGAAGGGACATGTTGTAGAACTTGTCGACCAGTCGTGCAGAAAAGAACTGCGTGAACCAGGGAAACTCCGTTTTCTCCGGCGTGGCCCAGTAGAAGGGATAACTCGAAGAAATCAGCGGAGCCACCAGGGCCAACACGAAAAAGACCAGCATGAGGTACAGGCCGAACATGTTTTCGGGATGGGAGGAGAACTTCTCCCAGATTCGGGAGGCATATGTTTGGCCTTGCGCAGGTTGCTCCTCAGGAGGTCCGTTTTTTAGCCTGCCGCTGGAGTCGTTTTTCATTACGTTTCCACCTCTTCAAAATCCAGGCGGGGGTTTACCAGTACGTACAACAGGTCCGACACCAGAATACCGACCATGACCAGCACGGCGGTAATCAGCAGGAAACACATCATGACGTTGTAATCCCGTGCCAGTGCCGCTTCGAAGAACATCTTTCCCACCCCCTGAATCTCGAAAATAATTTCAATGATCAGCGACCCGCCCACGATGCGCGGGAGCAGGTTGGCGAACAGGGTGATAATCGGGTTGAGCCCGTTTCGAACCACATGCTTTCCAATGACCATAAATTCGGACAGGCCCTTCGCCCGGGCGGTGCGAATATAATCTTTGCGTATGACCTCGAGCATGGACACCCGGCTGTACAGAGCAAGGCTGGCCATGCCGAAGACGGACGTGGAAAACATCGGAAGAAACGCATGATAGAGGTAGTCGACCGTCCCGTTCCAGAAGGCACGGAGGTGTCCGGTAAACCCGAGCGCTTCACCCGCACCCCCGGACACGGCGTAGAACAGGTGCCACAGTGTTTCGTCGTATCGGGCAAGTCCCCGGGAGGGAAACAGCTGAATAATGCCGCCGTCCCCGGGGTTGGCAAACAGGAAGATCAGGATTAGTGCCGCCGCGTAACCCGGAATTGCCCACAGGACAAGAAGCGAAATGGATATGCCCCGGTCCGTTAGCTGACGCTGTTTGACCGCACAGATAATGCCGAGCGGGATGGCCATCAAGTACGTGAACATCGTGGCAAGAAGCATCAGGGGACCGGTGCGCCAGAGCGCCCGTTTCAGGCGGTCGTACACGGGTTCGACGGGGTTGGACATGGTGTCGCCGAAATCCAGCTGCACGAGGTCGTACATGTACAGGCTGTACTGGGTTCTGGAGACAGTCCACCAGAGTTTTTCGGCGGGGTTGAAGCGGTAATCATTCTGGTGCTGTTTCCACCAGCGCTCCCAGAGCGTCAGGCAGTTCTGAACATCATTACGTGGGGAGTCCACGCTCATTCGATAGTGACGGGGCGCGTCCAGGTATTCAATCAGCACCTGCGAAGCCAGTGCTCGCTTTTCGAGAGGCTCGTTTTTGTTCGAAAGCACGCTGATCATGTGGGGAAGATCGGATTGCTGGATTTGTACACGGATGGAGCGGCGACGCTGAAAGTCATCCGATTCCCGGAGCAGCTCCTTCAGAATGTTCTCCAGTTCCTCCCGGCGTTCCTGAGACACGTCCGGGTATTCCTCCCGGTGGTCCGGCCACCAGCCTTCCGCCCAGAGGAAGGCAACATTTTCCGCCCGCTTCTGCAATTCGTCTCGTTTTGATGCTGAAAGGGTACGGTCGGGAACCCGGAACGTCGCGCCGAAGGCATCCCCGTTCAGTATGTTCATGAACCGAACGATCAGGTCCAATCTACGACGGATTCGGTAGCGGTACAGGCCGGCAACTGCGCGGTTGTATTCCGGGGATTCTTCGGCGTTGAGTGTCAGGGGGGTATCCGGAAAGGGCAGTGTGCCGTGCTGCTTCACGAACGCACTGAGTTGATCCCGGGCTGTTTCCCGGGCGTCAACCTGTTCGGCTTCCGTTAACTGACCGGAAACGAGGCGATCGTGAAGGTCCACCAGGGTTTGCTCAAGCCGCTGTGCCGCCACACGGGTCTCCCGGGACGGCTCCAGGTTCATACGGGGGAGCATCTCCTGCCAGACCCGGAGGATCAGGAGGTTGGCCTGCAACGTGGTGGTTTGATCGAGGGAGAGAATAGAAGCTGGAACGCGAATGGTGCCCGTGTGTTTCTCCAGTTGCTTTACGTGTTGCTCAAGGATCTTTCGTTCGTTCTGTTTCTCCATATCCTCTTCCTGTACCCGCAGATCCTCCAGTCGATTCTGAAATGCGGGGATGTGTTCTTCCGCGGACTGAAATTCCTGACGAACGGTCTTGAGCTCGTCAACGACGATCGGGACAAGCCACGTCTGTCGGTCGGCAAGGTTCAGGGTGAGTGTTTCCCGGATCGCGTTCGTCGCGGCCAGGCGGATCTGAAACGGTTTTCCATCCAGGGCGTGATCGGGTGCTGGAAATTTGATGCGGCCCAGGTAGGTCCTGAGGCGTTGTCTGGTTGATCCCTCGGCGGTTTTTAAGTACTCAATGCGTTTCGGAACGTGCCAGGTGAGAAAGTCCATCCAGAAGTTCATTTCCGGGCGGTAATTGGTATATGGTCGGAGGTTCATGAAGATGGGCCTGTCCAGGTGGTGGGCCCGTTTGAAGCGGATCAACCGCTGTGCCCGGCTCGAGTCCTCCTGTTTCTGCTGGCCGAAATCCACCTTCTGCTGGGTGGGATCACCGGGGGCCAGCCGGAGGATCGCAAACACGACGATGGTGATTCCCACGAAAGTGACGACCATCGTCAGTCCACGCTTGATCAGGTATCTCCACATGGAAATCGGTTCAGGTGCACCGGAAATTTCTGGATGTCATGTGTATTGATTTCATCGACTACGTGTATTCAGGTAGAGATGGAGGGACCGCATTTTGTTCGACACCCGGTTGGGACTCGTTCTCGAGAAAGACGTTCCTATGTGACGGATCCGGAGAATCGAGGTATAAATGCAATTACTCACCCCCCACTGATGAATTGCTGCAAAAGTAATACAATGGACACCCTACGAACGCTGGAAATATCATAACCGATCAACGAACACGTTAAAATTGCCAACAACCGCCGGCAGGGGCCGTATCTTGCGTTTCGTCCGTATGCTACATCCCGTTATCAAATGGGGGCGAATTGGAAAACGAAGATTGCTGAATGCATTTCCGTGGAGGTTTTCTTCAAACTTCGTGACGAATCCGTTTAGATGAAAGGTTCACGCCTTCTGTTTTGCTCATGCGATAAGGAATTGTTAGTTATGCTGAAAAATCTAACGAAGATTTCTCTAATGGTGTCGGTTCTACTTGTTTCGACCGTTTATCTGGTGGGTTGTGGAGGGGGAGGGGAAACAGACGACACGAATAAAGCGAAGCAAACAAAACAGGAGGACGCCTCGGCGTCGTCTTCGGAGGAGTTTTCCTGGGACGTTCCGGAGGGACAGGAGTACACCCCTCCTCGTCCCGATACTGACGCCACGCTGAAGCTCTCGTACGGCGACGATCCGAACACGTTGAATCCGGTTATCGCCAACGATACAACCAGCAGTGAAGACCTGCATTACTGGACCGTTGAATCGTTCGCCAGCCGGAGTTATCGGGATCCGGAGACCTGGGAACCTCGCCTCGCGACGGATTGGGAGGTCAAGGACAACGGCCTGCGATACATCATTCATCTGAGAGAGGGGGTTCAGTTTCATCCCGTCGAAACGCCCTCCGGTAAACGTATTGAGCCCGGAGAGATGACGGCCCAAGACGTGAAATTTACGTTTCAGGCGGTGACGAACCCGGGGGTGGAAGCGGGGCACCTGCGAAACTACTGGAGCATGATTGACGAGGTCAACGTCCAGGATCAGTACACCGTGGAAATTAAGTGGGGGAAGAAGTACTTCAATGCGAAAGCCACCACGCTCGGAATGCCGGTGCTGCCGGAACGTGTGTATGCGTACGACGAGAATAACGACGTCATTTCGTACGACTACTCCTCCAGCGAATTTGCGGACGGATTTAACAATCACTGGTCCAATAGCAATGCGGTAAGTGGCACCGGGCCGTACCGGCTCGAGAACTGGGAGCGGGGCGAAGGTTATACACTGAAGCGGTTTGAGGATTACTACGCGGACCGGTATCCCACCCCGGCATCCGTTCAGCGTGGGGACACGTCTCCGAAGAAACCGTTTTTCAAGAAAATTACGTACGAGTTGATACAGCAGCCACAGGCCCGGTACCGGGCACTACTTGAGGGTGACGTTATCTACGAGGGACTGACCCCCACGCAACTGGAAGATGACCTGAAGTCGGAATCCGTGTACAAGAACGGAACAATTAAGGTGCACACGTTTGACTATCCCGCGTATCGTTATATTGGCTGGAACATGCGGAAACGTCTGTTTGAGAACAGCAAGGTGCGTCAGGCCCTTACCCACACCGTTCCGCGTAACGAGATCATACAGCAGGTGTTTCATGGATACGCCCGTGTGACCACCGGGCCGTTCTTCTACAAATATCCCGCTTACAACGACGATATCGAGCCGTATGAATACGATCTGAAGAAAGCCCGACAGCTACTGGATGAAGCGGGCTGGAACCAGAAGACCGGGGAGGGGGTACGCTTCAAGGAGATCGACGGGGAGCAGGTTCCGCTCGAGTTCGACCTGCTCCATTACGCCGATAATCCCGATTACGCACAGGTGGCCTCGATTATCTCCGACCGGATGAAACGGGTGGGTATTCGAATGACGCCGGAGCCCACGAAGTGGAATGAGTTTCTCGAAAAGCTCAGAGCCCGTGAGTTCGACGCAAGCATGCTGGGCTGGGCCATGGGGTATGTGAGTGATCCATATCAGATCTGGCATTCCAGTCAGGCCGGAGCGGGGGCTGGTTCAAATCACGTGGGTTGGGTCCATGATCGGACGGACGAACTGGTGACCCAAATCCGAGGTACGATGGACCCCGATAAACGCCGTTCAATGTATCATGAATTTCACCGCATTCTTCACCGCAATCAACCCTACACCTTCCTCTGGACACAGAAGGCAATTGGAGCTTATTACAGCCGTCTTCACTCCGTTGCTGAAACCTCTTCGGACAAACTTCCGGTTTATTCCATCCGGCCCAACGTGGATCGGATGAACTGGTATCTGCCCGCCGAAGAGTAAGAGGGTCATCTCCGCTGTAAGCCGTGTGCTACTGGATGAACAGGGACAAAGGTTGGTACATACCATTCCGGGCGACCACTGGACCGGTCATCTGGTTCATTCCGTGGCGGATGTTCCGCGTCGAAGGCTGGTTTTTCTGACCTCTACACAAAAGCGATACTGAGCCTCACATCATATGATGTGTATCCTTTTCCCCGGGTCGATAAAGAAATCCTCCGGATAAGTCGAATGAAGGGAGTCGACCGGGTGTGTAAACGGACCGTTCAATTGCCAACAGGATCCGCGGGGTGAGCGGTCGTTACCGATCAATTTCGCCCATAACGATATCCAGACTTCCGACGGTGGCCACCGCGTCGGCGATCATGGCCCCGTACGCGATTTTGGGGAGAACGGACAGTGAACAGAGACAGGGAGACCGAGCTTTGACCCGGTACGGGTTGTTCGAGCCGTCGCTGACGATGTAATACCCGAGGTCCCCGCGGGGGGTTTCCGTGCGCATATATACTTCTCCTTCCGGGGGACGCAGGCTGGTGGGAAAGGCTTCGTGAATGTCACCGGACGGAATGCTGTCGATAAGCTGTCGTATGATGTTCATCGATTCACGCATCTCCTGGATGCGCACCCAGTACCGGTCCCACGCCGACCCGAGTTCCCCGTAAGCCCCCTGACCGACCGGCACATCGAAGGTGAGTTCGTCGTACAGTGAGTAGGGTTCCTCCTTGCGGAGGTCCCACTTGACCCCGGATCCCCGCAGGTTCGGTCCGGTCACCCCGTAATCAATTGCTTCTTCTTTTGGAATCACCCCGACGTCCGCGGTACGGTTGATGAAAATGCGGTTAAAGGTCAGGATGCGATCGAATTCATCGATTCGGTCTTCGAAATAGTCCAGAAACTCCTTCACTTTCTCCGGGAAGTCCGGCGATATATCCCGGGCGACGGCCCCGATCCAGATGTAATTGTACAGCAGTCGGCCCCCGCTTACCTCTTCAAAAATGTTCAGAATGCGTTCACGGTCACGGAAATTATACAGAAACGGGGTAAAGCTGCCGATATCCAGACTGAATGTTCCGAGAGCGAGGAGGTGACTGGCGATGCGCTGAAGTTCATTTATGATGACGCGAATGTATTTAACCCGAGGGGGCGGTTCGATCCCGGCCAATTTCTCAACGGCAAGTGCGTATCCGAGTTCCTGGCTCATGGCACCGAGGTAATCCATACGATCCGTGTACGGGATGACCTGATGGTAGTTCAGCTGTTCGGCATGTTTTTCAAAACAGCGATGAAGGTAGCCGAGGTGCGGTCGTACGCTTTTCAGGTACTCGCCGTCAAGTACCAGTTCAAGGCGGAGAACCCCGTGTGTGCTCGGATGCTGAGGGCCCATATTCAGTACAAGTTCTTCCCCCTCTTCGGTGGGTACGCGCTCTTCGATGTACATGCGCTGATGAAGTGTCTGAATCAGGCAGGAATATCGAACGATTCACTTGCGGAAGTGTACAGGATCTGTTCCGCGGTTGCAACGAACGAACGGTTGAAATTTAGGGGATGTTTCGACAGGATGGTTTCCATTCGAAAGGCCGAATGAACGCAATGAGTTATGGACATTTTTTCCGGAGGATACGATGAACCTTGAAGATATATCTCTTCTTGATACAGCCTTGAAAGTGGCTGTATTTATGATCGCGTCCGTCGTCCTGTACGTCATAGGAAAAGCTATCATCGTTCCGATTACCACCCGGCTCATGGACCGGGCGGACCTGGACGAACACGCGCGTCAGCCGATTCGGAAGGTGGTCTGGTTCGGATACCTCTTCGTTGCAGCCGCTGTTGCGTTCGGGGTGGCCGGGTTCGGAAATTTTCTGTCCTCCCTCGCCACAATTGCCGCCGCCGGGACGCTGGCGATCGGTTTCGCCACGCAGGCGATTATCAGGAATTTCGTCAGTGGCGTCTTCCTGTTCGTGGAGCGTCCGTTTCGGATCGGGGACTGGATTGAGTGGGGTGGCCATTCGGGTATCGTAAAGGAAATTAACCTGCGAACCACCCGGATCGAAACGTTCGATAACGAACTTTTGACCGTGCCGAACTCGGACCTGACGGACGGTGTGGTGAAAAATCCCGTGGCGAATGATCGTTTGCGTGTAAAATTCGTGTTCGGCATCGGTTACGAGGACGACATTGGAAAAGCCACCGATATCATTCTTGAGGAGGCACAGAAGCGTGATGACATCCTCGACGATCCGGGACCGAGTGTTCGGCTGACGGAACTGGCTGATTCGTATGTGGGATTGCAGGCCCGAGTATGGATCCCGGAACCGAAACGGTCCGATTTCGTGAAAACACGCTCCGAGTATGTCCGGACGGTCAAGGAACGGTTTGATGAGGAAGGGATTGAAATTCCGTTTCCTCAACGGGATCTATCCGGTCAGGTTGACCTTCAGGGCGTGTCGTAACGTTCGGGTGTTCTACAGCAAGAATTTCTTCACTCCGACGTTTTTCATCCAGCCCGGCCGATTCACGGCGTATTTAGGAAATCGACGAAAAGGACAAGGATCCCGTCCGGTGTTACTGAGATCGGACCGAGAGCGGGTCGCCCGGAGGTGTGTAATATACCACGAACCCCTTAGTTTTCTTTATTTGCCTCTTTCCTGGAAGCGGTCTTGACTTTTTCTCCGTCGGTTGCCTGAGCCTGCTTCTTGTTCTCCTCTTTCTTCTCCTTCTTCTTTTTCTTTTTCTTTTTCGTTGTCTTTTTTTTCTTCTGTTTCGTTTCGTCCTTCTTCTTTTCGGCTTTCACCGCCGCTTTTGTCACGTGCATGGTGCCGTTCATGGACATGGCGTGTCCGGGCATAGTGCAGACGAAGGGATGGTCGCCCGGTTTGTCGGGGGCGGTGAAGGTGATGGATTCCTTTTCGCCGGGACTGAGGAGGGAGGTGGCGAACAGGACGTCCCCGGAGTCGGGAACGTAATCGTTCTGGATCGGGTTCTGCATGCTCCAGGCCTTCTGTGCGAATTTAATTGCGAACGCCTCGTCTCCGGGGGTGAGGATGAGAAGGTTGTGCTGAAGGGTACCGTTGGAGTTGTCGAAGACGAGTTTGATGCGACCGCCGGCCGGGACGGAGAATTCCTCCTTGTCGTACTTCATCTGGCCGGGCTTGACACCTACACTCACAACTTTGTCGAATTTATTTTTCTGATTTTTCTTCTTGCCTTTAGCGGGCTTAGTTTTCTCCTTTCCATCCGAATTTGAAGTAATCTCGCCCGTGTTGTCGGTATCGGATTCACGGTCAGATGTGCTGGCTTCGGTCACGTGCATGGTGCCGTTCATGGACATGGCGTGTCCGGGCATAGTGCAGACGAAGGGATGGTCGCCCGGTTTGTCGGGGGCGGTGAAGGTGATGGATTCCTTTTCGCCGGGACTGAGGAGGGAGGTGGCGAACAGGACGTCCCCGGAGTCGGGAACGTAATCGTTCTGGATCGGGTTCTGCATGCTCCAGGCCTTCTGTGCGAATTTAATTGCGAACGCCTCGTCTCCGGGGGTGAGGATGAGAAGGTTGTGCTGAAGGGTACCGTTGGAGTTGTCGAAGACGAGTTTGATGCGACCGCCGGCCGGGACGGAAAATTCCTCTTTGTCGTACTTCATCTGCCCGGGTTTTACACCCACAGTGATGACTTTGTCAAAATTACCCTCTGCCTTCTGTTTGCTCTGTGCACTGGCTGCAGGTATCAGCAGCAGGCTGATGAGCAGTGCGCCGAATAGGGGGAGTTGATGCTGCCGCTGCGTGAAACGTCCGTTCTTAATCATGGGTTTGCTCCGTGAAAAAAATGTATTTCATGTGAGAGTTCAAAAGCAGTTTTGGATGAATTTTATATGATTCCGCATTATACGCCAGCGTCCTTCTGACATCAATACGCGTATCAGGTTCTCGCAATTATGTAGTGAACTGACAGGTGTTTGTCCACCGGAAACAGAGGCGGTAACGAAAAAACTATACGTTATGAGAGGGAATTTTGTTTGATATTAAAATCTCACGTTTTCTTCAGTTCGTCGTTGTCTCATTGTTTGGGACCCGGATTTATTCATCTGGATGATGTTGGGATGAATATCGTTTTCCTGTGATTCCCCTGAGAGGTTTTGAACCTGATTGACACGACCGGAACGACTCCTGGTCTGTCAGCTACTTTATACCGTTTTGCTATCTTCCTTTTGCTTAGGAGGGATGACGAGTTTATTTTTGTGTCCGAGCAGTATAAAATCCAAAAGTCTTTTGGTACGAAAATTCGGGCAAGTTTCCTTGAAAAAAACATATCTGTGCGGTTTCGTTACAATCACTAAATTCCCGAGCCCATCATTGATATGAACACATGGATTTTTCTGTCCGGCATCTTTCTGTTTCTCGCGATCGTGATTATCTGGAACTCGATCGTCATCGTTCAGGCCTACGAGCAAAAAGCCCTGACGATTCTGGGGGAGTTTAAACGGTTGCTGGTTCCTGGAATTCACCTGGTTCCTCCGTTCGTCAGCGCTGTATACACGTTCGACATGCGTACTCAGACACTGGACGTACCTCGTCAGGAAGCCATCACCCGGGACAACTCGCCCGTTACCGCCGATGCCGTCGTATACATTCGGGTGATGGACGCACGGAAAGCCTTTCTGGAAGTGGAAGCGTACAAAATGGCGGTCTCCAACCTTGCTCAGACCACGCTCCGTGCGGTGCTCGGTGACATGGAGCTTGATGACACGCTGAACAAACGGCAGGAAATCAACGGTCACATTCGGGAGGAGTTGGACGCCCCCACTGACGCATGGGGCATTCGCGTGGAAAGTGTCGAGGTTCGTGAGGTCAATCCCAGTCCGGACGTGCAGCAGGCGATGGAACAGCAGACGGCCGCGGAACGGCGACGCCGAGCCATGATCCTGGAAGCGCAGGGGGAACGACGAAGTGCCGTGGAACGAGCTCAGGGGGAAAAACAGTCGGAAATCATCCGGGCACAGGGGGTCAAACAGAGCCAGATTCTGGAGGCTCAGGGGGACGCCATCTCGACCGTCCTCCGGGCTCGCGCCGCCGATTCCATGGGCGAACGGGCCGTGATCGATAAAGGTCTGGAGGCACTGACGGAGATTGGACAGAGAGAGAGCACCACCTTTGTGCTGCCTCAGGAACTGTCAACCCTGCTCTCCCGCTACGGCCGGTCCATGAGCGGAGCGGAGGAACAGCGGGAAGGGACGGTGCTGGATAGCCTGGATTTCGATCCGGAGACGCGGGAACTTCTCGGGCTCGACAAGATTGAGGAGATTCTCGGCCAGATCGAGGAAGAAACGGAGATGGACATCGAAAAAATGGAACAGCAGGCGCAGGCGGTCAAGCAGGGAAAACAGGGAAGCAACATTAAGAGCGCGGACGAAGTGATTGAGGAAATGGACGGCGATTTGAGCGAGGACAAGGAAGAGAATTCGGAGGACGCGGAACCCTCGGACGATTCGTAGTCGAACGGGTACCGGTGCTTTGCACCGGGCCATCAAATAAGTTTGCAAAAATTATCCATGGAAGAGTGGTTCGGAAAACAGCCTATTCCCGTCCTGTTGACCCTGGCGGGGACGATCCTTGTTACCTCCGAAGCGCTCATGCCGGGGGCGTATTTGATCGTGCTTGGCGGGGCGCTGTTCTGTGCGGGGGTAACCGGACTCCTCGTTCCGTTTTTGAGCGGTGCGTTTGGACTCTCCGTGTTGGTTCTGGGGTACGGACTGCTTTCCTTCGTTCTCTACCGGGAATTCTCCGTGTTGAGTGGACCGTCCGAAAAAACCAAATCCTCGGATAGCCTTATGGGAGAAGTGGGTGTGGTAAGCAAACGCGTCGATCGGAACACGGGACAGGTGAAGCTGGACATCGGTTTTAATCCGCACTATCAGGCTCGTTCCCTGAAAGGGGGAGAGATTCCGGAGGGCACGGAGGTCATCGTCGTGGATCCGGGCGGCGGAAATGTGCTGAAAGTCAAACCGGTCGAGCAGCTACAATCCGTCCGTAACGCGGACGAAATCGACGAGTCCAACCGGCAGGAGGTACTAAATGAACTGCGGGCGGAACGGGAGTCCTCCTCCTGACGGCCTGTCGGTCGAACACGAAGATCCGGACGTGATCGGATGATTCGTTGAAAAGAGGGGGGCCGAGGAACCGGACCGAACGTCCAGCTTTTCCAGTACGGGGTTTCTGTTCCGTCAGGTTATCGTTCACGTTTTGCCCTTCCGTACGCGGTACGTAGGACGAATGACAGACTGGAAACGAACGAAATCCGGCTCCGTCATGTATGGAGGGCGGGAAAGCAGGCTCTTTACATTTGGTCGGATCATCATTCACAATGGTTCGGCTTAATTAGAGGTATAGAAGTATATTTTTTGTCGCATATTTCCTGAACGGAAGAACATGGGTGTGCTTAATCCAACGGACGAAGATTATATGCGGGAAGCGTACAAGGAAGCACAGGCGGCCTTAGACATGGGGGAGGTACCCATTGGGGCCATCATCGTACACCCGGACCGGGGATTGATTGCGAGGGCCCATAACATGACGGAAACCTTAAATGATCCGACCGCACATGCCGAAACAATCGCGATAACACAGGCTGCGGATCAACTGGGCGACTGGCGGCTCGAGGAGTGCAATCTGTTTGTGACGCTGGAACCCTGTCCGATGTGTGCCGGAGCGCTTGTGGAGGCCCGGATTGATACGCTCGTTTACGGGACATCCGACGAGGAGGGTGGGGCCTGTGGAAGCCTGTATAACATCGTACAGGATCATCGGCTGAATCACCGGGTGGACATCCGTCGAAACGTACTGGAGGAGGAGTGTCGGGAACTGCTTCAATCCTTTTTTCAGGATCAGCGGTAATCGCGGTTTCAGGGTTTTCCGGGCGGCCCGGATACCTCCAGCCGGTCACGTGTAATTGTTCAGGGGCGTAACCTGAGTCCCTTGTCTGCTTTCGGGATATCGGATAGGATATGAAGCCCTGATTTTTGCTGACCCCATTCCGCTTCACGTATGGCCCGGTGGGGATCAGATTCGATAGATGTGATCATGGTCAACCAACTACAGGGGGGTGCCAGAGTGGTCGAACGGGGCGGTTTCGAAAACCGCTGGGCGCGTGAGCGTCCCGAGGGTTCGAATCCCTCTCCCCCTGCTTCTGTATACAATCGGACGCCGAGGAGGCGACGAATCGGTCGTCAAAATTTAAGATGGGGTTGGAACATGAGGCCCGGTTGGATTTCCAGCCCCGGTCCGAACGCTAACAGGCGGTCACCGTCATGTAGCGGTAGCGGCCAAAGACTACTAAATGACTACTAATTGTTGTTCATCTTAGCTTGAACCGACCGGACTCCGGTTGTGAGTGGCTGTTTACGATCCATGAAAAGTGTGGGGAGTTGATGTATAATAGGAATTCCATCATCGTTCGGTTCTGTTCGACGCATTGACCCGTTTTTACGACCGAAATCGGAGAGGTGCCAGAGTGGTTAAATGGGCGCCCTTGGAAAGGGCGTGATCTGCCTATTGCGGATCCGGGGGTTCGAATCCCTCCCTCTCCGTTCGGAATTCCGTCATGCTAAGTGGGGTGTTAGCAGTGCCCTGAGGCCCGGGAGGGCCAACCCGCAAACTGCTACAGCGGGACTGAAGGGACTCCAGGAGGTGAAACACCATGGCGTCCGTAGCAAGCGGTGTTGAGGGCTCGGCCCCATGCAATAGGGTATCGGTGGAATCCGTCAGGTCCGGAAGGAAGCAGCGGACACCGGTCGCTCTATGTGCCGTGGGTTCACCGGGCCGGAGCTGGCTACTGCGGACAAAATGGC
>CAYXQY010000038.1:0-24749 GCA_964466525.1 uncultured Planctomycetia bacterium | reverse complement strand
TCCGTCCGGACGGTGAAGCTGGAGCGTTCAAATCTCTCAAGGAGCATACGGGCTTTCCGTTCGGCTTCGTTCCCCCCGGTCATGGGCAGCAGCAGGGCAAACTCGTCGCCGCCGTACCGGCACAGGATGTCCGAGGAACGCGTATTGGTCCGGAGGGTGCGCGCGATCTGCTGCAGAATGCGATCGCCCTGCTGATGACCGTACCGGTCGTTAATTTCCTTGAAATCATCCACGTCAACGATCATGAGGGATAGAGATCCTCCGTAGCGCTGCACACGGCGCACTTCCTGTTTTAGTTTTTGATTGAAGTGGCGTCGGTTGAACACGCCGGTGAGTGCATCGTGAATCGACTCCTGCCGTTCTTGTCGAATCAATCGACAATGGCGAATAATCAGACCGATCATGCCGGTCAGAATCGTCATCAGTTCCAGGTACGCCGACCAGATTCGGTCATTTTCCTCCAGGAGTGATCGCTCGTCCTGATGAAGGGTCATCCAGACCACCCCCATGCGGTCCCCACCCTTATGCAGGGGTAAAATGAGTTCGTTTTCCCCGGGGCGCCTGTGGTCCGCCTCGCCGCTCATGACCTCGTTCGCCGGGTGGTCTACGTTCATGTCTATCGACCGGTCCGGATCGTCCTGAAACGGGGGGGATAGTTGATCCCCGGACTCGTTCTGCAGTAGGAATGAGACGTCCTTCAGGTTCATCCTCGTTCGATCACAAAGCATGGACCGAGCCTTCGAGATCACACCGATCTCCCGTTTTATTTTTAGCAGTTCCGCCGTGATCTGCGTGATCTGTACCAGTTTATCCATCAGCGTCCGAAGGCCCTTGTTGATTTGCTGTGCCTCGCCCACCATCCTTCTCAGCGTGTCGTGATCGTCCTCTACCCGGTTCCGAACGGTCCCGTACAGGAGCTGCAGGCTCTCTGCATTCAGAACCCGGACCGATACGCGTGCTGAAAAGTTGTTCCCGCTTCGATCCCGGCAGGTCATCCGGCACGATTCATCGGATCGATTCGTGGGATCCTCCCGAACCCGATCAAACCGTTCCCGGTCCCTCTTCGCAAGCAGGTCCGGGGCCCGGATCGTTCCGTTGTATAGAAGATCCGGGGGATAACCAAAGAGCGATTGGAATGTTTCACTCACCTGAACAAACACACCGGACGACACATGTAGCACAAACGTGGGCTCGGGAGCAGATTCGATAAAGGAGAGTTCCTCCATCTCCGGAAGGAGTTGATCCCGCAGGGTGTCAATCTGGTTGCGCACCGGCGGTTTCAATCCATCCTCATCACCGGCTTCACCCGCGCCTTCGTTTTTCATACAGACCTCTATAAAATAATGACACGATCCTTCTCCAGCTATCGCCGGGAACATGACAGCGCGGCCGTTCATCCGCTCCGTCCGCGGAAAAAAACGTTCTTCCGGGCGAGGTCCCCCCGTCGTACGTATATCGCAATCGACCCGCCTGTGGGAAACCAGACGTAAACAAGCCGTTCATCTCCAGACACGGCGTCAGACGTTTCCCCGGTGACCTCTACGGGTTCCCCCCTCCCTCGACGCCAGACCTACTGATGGCTGAACGGACAAACGGGTCCAGTCAAACACGAACAAGTATTTCTCAAAAACTATAACAGGATGTATTCTTTTTCAATTGTGAAACCAGAATAAATCTGTCAGTAGACCGAAGGGAGGAGGACCTGCGTTCCGCTTTTACCGCCATGAATGGCTTCAAAGATTACAGCTGAAGGGGCGGGGGTTCCTCCGTTTCCACACCGGCCAGGTAGACCCCGTCCTCAATTTTGTGAGTCACCCAGGCGACTTTCCCCTTCACGTTACCCCTTTCGCCCCGGATCTGCTCCCGGTCGAAGTAGACCCGGACCGGTTGATCACCGGTAATGCGGCCGGAGACCTGCAGGCCCAGTCCGACGTCCGAGTAGTCGACCACCTGACCGGTGTACCGGTTGCTTCCTGCTTCGATTTCCACCGGAACATCGTCGAGGGCCACGCGCCGGGCTCTACGGCGTTCCACCCGTCCCCCGCCCGTTTCCTTGGCCACGTACAGGGCGGAATCGGCGTGGTCGATGAGGTTCACCACCTTTTTACGGTGGACCTCGTCATGCAATTCTCCGTTAAAGCCGGCACATCCGATACTCACGGACAGTTCATCCGGTTCGATGGATGGCTTAAATGTGTGTGTCTGAATATTTGATTGAATGCGTGACCCGAGTTGATGAATACCATCTCGGGAGTTCGTGCCCTTCCATCCTGACCGTGGGAGGGATGCGATCGACGGCCGGTTGCCCCGATCATACGTCGCACGCTACGGCGCGCGGTTCAGTGTATAGTATCCGGTCTCCGGAACGGGAGACGATCCGTCCGGGCCCGGCACGTCCGCACGGATCATATAGACGCGGGGTGTCGGCATGTTTTTCAGTTTTAGCTGTACACGCTTTCCGGACGAGGTGACGTTTACGGCCTGAGGTTTCACCCCGGTCACGTTTTTTCGATCCGAACCGTAGTCGGCGTGATAGTCATAGTGCCAGTGTTCAATCGTGTAGTTGTCGGGGTTTTTCGCCTTTTCCGCATCGATCGGCTTCGTGTACAACAATTCAAACCCATACGAACGGGCACGAATTGTTTTCAGCGAGAAGGGACGGGTTTTCCCGTCGTAGACGATGCGCTGGACACCAAACCGTTTCTTGCCGATCGCTCCCCAGCCCCGGTCCGTCTGGCCGATCCAGAGGTCCCGTCCCTCCGGTCCGAACTCCGCCCGGATGCTTCCGGACTGGAGGTGATCGACGAAATTCATGACGGCGCCCTGGTATTTCCCGTTTACTTTCTGGAGGCTGACCCGCATCACGTTGGCCATTTCCTGATCCGGCACGAAAAACTGTCCCTGGAACGGGCCAAATTCCTGTTCGTCCGAATAGAACGCCGGTTCACCCGGGTGAGTACCCATCTTTTCGTACGGAAACCAGAGGGCCGGTCGCCGTCTGAGCTCTTCGAACGTCTCCACCGGGACCTCATCCAGATCTCGATCCCGGAATTCCGGCACATCCATCAGGGAGACGGGATGTCCATGGAACGACCCTTTTTTGACGACGTGAAAATTGGAGGTCGGTAACCAGTCCCCCTGCCCGTCTGTCACCACGATCCGGTCCGAGGGCGTAACCTCAAGACCGAGGGCGGATCGGAACCCGTACGCATAGGGTTTGGTTGTTCCGTCCGGTGCAATCCTCATCAAACAGCCTCGATAGGGAGCGCCATGGGTCATGGTCGAGTCCCGGACACCGGGTCCCGTCCCGGCACTGAGATTCAGCATCACGTAAAAATTTCCCCGGCTGTCCCGAACGGGACCGTACGCGTACTCGTGGTAATCCCGTGACAGGCCCCACTCATCCGAAATGGTTCGGTAGCGCTCGGCCGTGCCGTCCGCGTCCGTATCCACGAGTGCGGTCAATTCGGGCTTCTGCGCGACGTAGACCGTCCTCTGTTCCGCCCGTTGGTCCACCAGTATGCCAATCGGTTCCTGCAGG
This sequence comes from uncultured Planctomycetia bacterium, assembly GCA_964466525.1. Lineage (GTDB taxonomy): Bacteria > Planctomycetota > MHYJ01 > CAYXQY01 > CAYXQY01 > CAYXQY01. The sequence goes on along the minus strand of CAYXQY010000038.1, from coordinate 21,208 downwards.
TTACGGGCAAACTGATTCCAGCTTCCGTCTTTATACGACCAGACGTCGCCGTACCTCGTGCAGAAGTACGTCGTGCCATCCGGGGCGAACCCGATACCCCCCACTTCGAACACCACGTCCTCTGGAGGTTCAATCGTCTCAACGTGGTACCCGTCCGGAATGACCTCCGGTTCCGCGGACGCCGTCAGGTTCGGTGTAACTCCGGAAACGAGTATCAAACAGAAAGCAAAACAGATCTTCTCGAAGATGCCGGTTATGAATTCGTTTATGTGTTGCTTCATGATCCTTTCGATAAGCAGGCAAAAAAATATCTCCCCAGGAGGCTTGAACAGGGTACGTTATTCGTTCTTCGATGCATTTCAATATACGGCATAACGGGTTGAAGCACAATATCCGGGTGGAACCGTTTAAAGAATTTCCCACAGGGCATTTCCTCGCCGTCACGAATATATTACTCTTTTCTTACCTGCCCTCATTCACCTGCACCGGGCGATTCAGTTGTTGGTCTTTTGACAGGGACCCGATTTCTTCCGAAAATAGACGTTCGTGGCAAGTGGTCAAAAATCCGTGGGACGTCATCGAACGAGGCGATTTATTTGAGAAATGTGACACAGACATTCCTGTCTGTGGAAATCGAACGCTGGAATTGTTCACAGCCAAGAATGCCTGTGAATCCGTTTCCCCCGGATTTTTGACCACTTACCGTTCGTGTACGTTTTTATTTTCGTGTTTCAACAGATTCCATGAGCATATCTCGTTCACAGCTCCTCTCCGTTCTTCTCCTGCTTTTTCTTCCGCTCGTTTTTATTCAGTGTCGCTCGACTGATTCTTCTTCGGCACGTGAATCACAGAACAACCGGGAAAATCAAAAACCGGCATACGACGCCGACCTGTCCGGGTACGAGTATCCTTACGAGGTACGGGAATATGAGTTCAACGCTCAGGGACAGGATCTTCACATGACGTACATGGACGTTCAACCCGAGAAGTCGAACGGGCGCACAGTGGTGCTCCTGCACGGAAAAAACTACGCAAGTGCCTACTGGAAACGCACGATACAGGCGCTGGTCGACCGGGGGTACCGGGTGGTTGCCCCCGATCAGATTGGCTTCGGAAAATCAAGCAAACCGGTTGATTTCCAGTACACGTTTCACGCCCTTGCCTCGCACACGCGCGACCTGCTGGACGAGGTCGGCGTGGACGGTGCGACCGTCGTCGCACATTCCATGGGTGGGATGGTCGGAACACGATTCGCCCTGATGTATCCGGAGTTTACCCGGCAACTGGTACTCGTCAACCCGATCGGGCTTGAGGACTGGAAACGAAAGGTGCCGTACCGCACGGTGGATGAGTGGTTTCAGAAGGAACTTCAGAAAACACCGGAGGGGGTCAGATCCTACATGCGCAAGAGTTACTTCGACGGCGAATGGGATCCGTCCTATCAACCGCTGGTTGAGGTACAGGCCGGATGGATCCGGGGCGACGACTGGCGCCGCATGGCGCGTGTTTCCGCCCTGACGTACGACATGATCTTCACCCAGCCCGTGCTGTACGAGTTCGAGGACCTGTCGATGCCGGTGCTGCTGATCATCGGCCAGCGCGACCGTACGGCGCTCGGAACCGGCATGGTGTCCGACGAGGTGGCCAAGACGATGGGACGCTACAACCGGCTTGACGAATTCGCCGCCGACGCCATTCCGGATAGTACCCTCGTCGAACTGGAAGACGTGGGGCACGTGCCCCCGTACGAAGCGTTCGACCGGTACATTGACGCGCTCTCCGCGTTTCTCAAACGGTGAGCTCACCCGGTTCTATCCTTCAACAATACCGTGTATGGAGCTCAAACCGGATGGGAAAAGTAACGATGGTTGCACTCAGGCTAAACTCCTGGGAAATGACGCTCTCCCTTCTCCCATCGGGATGATCAGGATTTCCACGCCGAGCATCTTATTTTCAACCGGTTACACAGGCTGTTGCACGTAAATTCTTAGACACGACATGTAGAATATTTATTCGGTTAAATTCTACATATAGTGATGAAAATCGGTAATTCTCTTTTCGTGCAACAGACTGTACAATCGGGTCGAATTATGCGGTTTTTCAACATTTTCCGTTCCAAACACAGAAAGGTTTCGTTTCAGAGGAAAAAGGAACTCACCTGCTGAAAGCCGTTCTGACGGAGCAAGAAACGACGCCTGCCATCGGGGAAACCGAGCCGGAACGATCGGTTTATTCGCACACAACTTTTTTCCGTCAACTGATCGCACTCTCTCAACACGCGTGTAATTACCCCTGCGAAACGGTCATGGGCCCGCCCCGGTTCAAGGTCCGAAAGCTGGAAGCTTACGTTCCAATTAAAGGACCCTGCCATCCGGAGTAAACCGATAACCGACAAATCCCAGTACCGGGCCGTCCGTCAGGTGTCAATCCATTCGCTCCGTGCTCAAGGTATAGTTATCTCAGAAAAGGTAAGAAAAGACCTAACCGCCCCACCCGTTATCCGTCGTTCCGCACCGTCTCGACGACCGTTTCGGTTGTCAGGGTGCGGTGCACGGGACATTTGTCAGCGATTTCCATTAGGCGTTCCCGCTGTGTTTCGGACAGGTCCCCCTCCAGTTTCACCCGTCTCCTGATGCGGTCCACCTGTCCTTCTTCCGTTTCGCACTGTTTGCAATCCTCCGCGTGGATCCGGTCGTGTTTCAGTTCCACGGAGACCCCGTCCAGCGGCCACTCCTTTCGGTCGGCGTACATGCGGAGGGTCATGGAGGTGCAGGTGCCGAGACCGGACACGAACAGATCATACGGTGAGGGGCCGCGATCCGTTCCGCCGACGGAGGCCGGTTCGTCCGCCACGAGTTCGTGGGGGCCCGCCGTCACCTCCGTGTAATACCGATCGCGACCGGTGTATACCGTGACCAGTTCCCGGCTTCGGGAGCCGATAGAGGATTTCTCGGTTTCGATGTAGCGCTGTGCCCACGAAGCGATCATGCGTCCGGCAAATGCCGGGTCCTCCTGGCCGCTGAGCAGATGGTCGGCGCCATCCAGGCAGATGAAACTCTTCGGATGGCGGGCGACACGGTACAGGTTCGTCGCACTGTCAATGCCCACCACCTGATCCTCGGGGGAATGAAGAAGAAGGTACGGGACGCTGACGTCCCGGAGACATCCCAGCAAATCCGCCTGCTCGAGTGAATTCACGAACTTGCGTCCCAGTTGTAGTTCCCGGCCCCCCAGACTAATGGCGGCCTGTCCATCGTTCTTCGCTTTCTCGAACACGTCCGGTAGGCGGGTTTGCAGGTGCGTCAGATCGGACGGTGTGGCAATCGTCGCCAGGGCATTGACCGAAGGCCGTTCGGCGGCGGCAAACACACTGGCCGCTCCGCCCAGGGAGTGTCCCACAAATAATTGTGGAGCCCGGCGCGTGTCCTCAAGGAACGCCGCCGCGCTGAGCAGGTCCCGGACGTTCGTCTCGAACGTTTTCTCACTGAACGATCCCTCGCTCTCACCGATGCCCGTGAAATCAAACCGCAGCACGGTGATGCCCCGTTCGGCCAGCGCTCGTCCGATACGCCGGTGGGAAGCGAGGTCCTTTCCGCAGGTAAAACAGTGCGCAAACACGGCGCAGCCCTTTTCGCGCCCATGAGCGAGGTCCAGTTCCCCGGCCAGCTGGTGTCCTTCTTGATTTTCGAAGGTAACGGATTTCGTGTTCATTTCTGTACGGTCTTATCCATGGCATTCACCACATGAAAATCTCCGGCGTGGATTGCCGATCCAGGTCCGGTGGAGGATACTGAAAAAGAAACCGGAGAACGACTACACCGGTGGATCCGCCGATCAACCGTTTACGAACCGGGGAGGTCCATTCGATCGATGTCGTAACCGATCGTGTTCTCGATCTGGTTCAGCGAGCCCCGATCCTGCCGAGTCACAAGCGTGTATGCCGCGCCCTCCCGGCCGGACCGTCCGGTGCGACCGAGGCGGTGCGTGTAGACGTCCGGATCCTCCGGAATGTCATAGTTAATCACGTGCGAGATGTGTTCGACGTCCAGCCCCCGGGCGGCGACGTTGGTCGCGACCAGCAGCTGAAACCGCTCGCGTCGAAATGCGTCCAGCGTGGCGTCCCGCGCGACCGACTCCATGCCGCCCTGCAGTCCGCAGGCATCAAATCCGTCGTCCCGGAGTTCGTTCGCAATGGACTTCACCGTTTTTCGCATGCGACAGAAGATCAGGCCGGTCCGGATGTCCAGGTTGTTCAGCAGGGTCTTCAACGCGTCCTTCTTCTCGTTCCCGGAGACGTTTATCACGTAGTGGTCCACCGTGCTGGTGGGGGCCTGCTGGCCAACATTAATTTTTTTCGGGTTCTGGAGGATTTCCTCGGCGAGGTTCTGAATCTCCGGTGGGATGGTCGCGGAGAAAAACATGTTCTGACGGTCGTTCGGCAACCACCGCATGATTTTCTTGATGTCCGGGAGAAACCCCATGTCACACATCCGATCGGCTTCGTCAAGCACAAATGCGTCCACGTCGTTCAGTTCGACGTAATTTCGCCCCATCAGGTCCAGCAGCCGCCCCGGACAGGCCACAAGCAGATCCACGCCCTCTTTCAGGCGTTCTTTCTCCGCGTGGATGTCCGTTCCTCCATAAACGCTGTCAACGGTGAGGTCCAGGTGATCGGACAGCACCCTTGCCTCCTCCGTTATCTGTTCGGCCAGCTCGTGCGTGGGGGCAAGCACCAGTACGCCCGGTTCCCCGTCGTCCCGTCCCTCCAGCTTCTGAATCAGCGGCAGGAGGAACGCGGCGGTTTTTCCGGTGCCGGTCGGAGCGGTTCCGACGAGGTCCCGTTCCTCAAGAATTACGGGGACCACTTTCTCCTGAATGGGGCGCGGCTCCGTGAATCCCGCCTTCTCCACACCCTCTTTGAGCATGATGTCCAGTCCGAGGTCGCCGAACGTCGTGTCGGACGACGATTCGTCTCCTGCCTCTTCGTCCGTCCCCTCAGAAGACGTTGCTTCCTGATGAGCCACCAGCTGCACCTGCTCGGCGGCCGGTCCGTCATCCGTGTCTTCAATATTGAACTTCACCGGATCACCTTCGTCCGGATCGACGTCTCCGTTCGTGGAAAGGGTCGACTTATGAAAAAATACGTCGTCCTCCTCCCCGTCCTGCTCGATAAAGCCATATCCTTTGCTGCGATCAAACCATTTTACGTGTCCAGTTTTCACAAAAAACACCTGCAATCGTACAAAATAAGAAAACAGTCGAACCACAATTATCGTTCAGACCGGCTGTAAATGAAAGGGGAGGGCCTCATTCGGCGTTCGACACGTGTTTTATCGCCCGACAGGAGACCCCCAAATTGCCCGTTTCGGACCGGATAACGAAAAGGTGAACCCCAACCAGGGTGTACTATCCCCGAATCCAACAGAAACGTCCCCGGGGTATACGTGAGGCCCCGCTCATTCCGCGTTTTGATGCCGCACGATCTCACCCCGTTCCATGTAGATCACGTCCTCGGCGATGTTCGTGGCGTGGTCGGCGATTCGCTCGAGGTAGCGGGAGGCGGACAGGTTTTGAAACGCCACCTCCGTCACCTCTGGATCAGACTGGATTTTCTCGCTCAGAAGCTGAAACATTTCCTCGTGGTACCGATCCACGTCATCGTCCATCGCCGGTACGGTCGCGGCTTTCTCCTCGTCCCGTTCGATGAGTGCACTCAAACTGGTTCGAATCATTTCCTGCACCTGTCCGGTCATTTTTTCAAACCGTTCCCGCAGGTCCAGTTTGTTGTGGGAGGAGATGTAGATGACACGTTCACAGATGTTTGCGGCAAGGTCCGCGATTCGTTCCAGGTCGTTGTTGATCTTCAGGGCGGACATCATGAACCGGAGGTCACCGGCAATCGGCTGATAGAGCGCAAGAAGTTTCAGGCATTCCTCCTCAATTTCAATTTCAGCCTCGTCAATGGCCCGGTCGTTTTCGATAACTTCCCGTGCGAGATCCTCGTCCCGGTTCAGCATCGCTTCAATGGCCCCGGTGATGGCCTGTTCGACACGTTTCCCCTGCTCCAGCAAATTTTCTCGTAACTCATCCAGTTCCTTATGAAAGTGTTTGGACATGATGTTCTCCGAAATTCAATCTGAGGCCGCGTTAAAACGAGCGTTTATTTGATCGACATTCATCAACTTGTAATCCTGCTTCCTACTGGTCTGAAATAAAAATTTATCTACGACTGCTCATTACCAGTCCCGTGATAAAAAACCTTTCTTCAATTATAGGGGGAAACCAGAGGAGTTTGGAATATCTTCGCAAACCGATGTTTCTCTGGTACCTTGTGCCATGAGACCACCTGCATTCCCTTTGAACCTCTTTTCCCAACCGTACGACGATGTTTCAAGTTCTCATTTTTCGTAACGGAACGAAACACGAACCATCCTCAGCGGTCGGGTGTTGTGGCAGGAGAGGAACACATCTCTGTCGACGACTCCGGTGGATGACCCGGTCACGGCATTGCATCTCCGGTTCTGTCGTGAATAAAAACGAAAAGTGCCCGGGGACCCGAATCGTTCACAGAGGGTCGAGTGATGTATGACATCAGGATAACGAGGAACCGATTCTTGAGGGCCCCGGGCATATGCTTTCATGCTTGCAAGACCTGCTGATTCGAAAGCCGTGTGGGGTTAGAAGTCAATCTGAAACCGCATGCTCAGGAAATTTCCGTCCCCGTTCACACCGGGGTTTCCGGCGGCATCGGTCACGTCCGCATTTGTGAAATTGGTCATGATCCGGACGGAGGGATTCAGGTACCAGTTTAAACCGAGGGTGATAATATCCGTTTCCCCTCCGGTCACCCCGGCGCCTGCATCGTTCAGGTCCATGGTGGAGTACCGTGCGGCCACCTCCCAGGCGCCGGTTCCACCATCCGTCAAGAAGTTGGACGCCGGAGAAACGCGGTCGAATTCCCCACCGTCGTACGGTCGAACTTCTCCCGTAAGGAAATACGACGATTCGACGTACCAGCTATCGAACGTCGGATCCGACACACCGTCGACGTCGTATGTGCGCTGCATGTATTCGCTGGAGATCGTGAACGATTCCACGGTCAGCGCCGTTTCGAGCCCGACACGGGTGTCGCCTTTGGTCGGACCGAACGCCCCCGTATCGACAAAATCATCCGCCAGATGTACCTCCGGCTCATGATCTTCCGAGGACGTGGATGAATTATCCAGCGACGCCACCGAGCCTGACGCCCCGACATGCAGGTATTTCGACATGTCGTCCTGTGTCCAGGGGAGGAACGCGACTCGACCCGTTACCTTATGATCTCCATCCGAAACGGAGGAACGGCCGGCTACCACATTATCGGCACGAAACACGCCGATTCCGTAATGCAGCCGTCCGTCCACGGCACCACCGCCCAGCTGGGCACCGAGGTCCCGGCCTCCGGCCCACTCCGTAAGAATCGGACGGGCCATCATGGTGATGTACTTGGAGGAGGTTTTTTCAGCCAGGCTCATGTCCTCCTTGAATTTCCCCACTTTCAGGCTGGCACCTTCAATCGGGGTTGGAAAGTCCAGGTAGACACTTTTGAGTTCCACCGGAGCTCCGGCAAAATCCACCTGGAACTTGTAGCCGATGTCGTAAAGGGAGCCCTCGGTAAACAGCCGCGCCCGGCGAAATTCCGTGCCGTCCGCGTCCGAAATGCCGGCATCTTCGAGGCTATCGTCAATGCTCCCTACGGTCCAGTCGTACATGATCCGACCCCCGAGCTCTCCGGAGAATCGACCGTCGGCGGTTTCCCAGTTCAGCTTGCCACTGCCGTCCGAGAAATACACCCGCAGGTCGTTTGGCTTTGATTCGTCGTCCTTTTCGTCTTCCGTCTTCTCCAGTTCGTCCAGCCGCTGTTCCATCTGCTGGATTTTCTGTCGCATCTCCTGCCTGTCCTGCGCATCGACGGAAGCCGTCATGACCATCAGGACGATCAGAAGCGAAACAAGTCCGGTACAAAATATACCGGGAAGTGAACACTGAAACCGGTGTGAACCGGATACAGCTTCAACGTCGTTCATCGTGTCCTCCTCATCCGGTGCAAATTCAAAAAATGAACGAAAAAGAAAACGGTACGCGACTCGCACATCGTGCACGATCAGCGTCCCGTTATGTCCTTTTCAACGATACGAACGATTCGAAAAGTTCCACATGATCTCGTTTTATTCAGAACCCCGGACGCCGTGCGAAGAAAAATGGTCCCTGCGTCATCCGTCCTCCGTCCATCTGAACTTCATTGATGCCGGAGCCCGCTCCAGAACGGCGGTGGAACCTACCCGAACCGACCAGTAATATAATGTATGGTACGATCCTCCTGAGGGTTTAAGAACATCTGAGGGGTGTCGTTGAACTCCACAAGCTCACCCTGGTACAGAAACGCCGTGTAGTCCGAGATCCGGGCCGCCTGCTGCATGTTGTGGGTGATAATCAGAATGGAGTACGATCCACGAAGATCACAGATCAACTCTTCAATCCGGCGCATGGCCCCCGGGTCAAGGGCGGACGTGGGTTCGTCCAGTAAAATAACGTCCGGATCGATAGCCAGCGCCCGCGCGATGCAGAGTCGTTGCTGTTGTCCGCCGGAGAGTTCTCGTGCGTCATGGTCGAGCCGATCCCGTGCCTCTTCCCAGAGGGCAGCTTCCCGCAGCGCCCGCTCAACCAGTGCATCCATATCCTCCCTCGCACTCCAGCCCCGAAGCTCCGGACCGTACGCAACGTTTTGATAGATGCTCCGGGGAAATGGATTCGGATTCTGAAACACCATCCCGATTCGCCGGCGGTGTGCGACCACGTCCACGTCTTCGGAATGGACGTCTTTCCCGTCCAGCCACATGTCCCCGGACGTCCAGCACCCTTTGATCATGTCCGTCATCCGGTTGATCGACTTGATAAACGTGCTCTTCCCGCATCCACTGGGACCAATGATGGCCGTTACCTCCTTCCGGGGCACCTCCAGATTGACGTTTTTCACCGCCTGAAAATCATCGTAGTACACGGAAAAATCCCGACAGACCAGCAGCGGCGAATCATCCGCACGTTCGTCCGGACAGGGCCGATCCACCACCTGTTTGGCAAACCTTGACGTGGCCTCTTTTTTTCTTTCGGAGGTGCTCGACTGATTCATGTCACGATCGGAAGAATGAACATTCACGTTTGTTTCGGTCATGATCCGGTCTCCTGTGTTCGTGCACGAAGAAACACGGCGAACCCGTTCATCAAAAAGAGAACGGCGAGCAACAGCAGAATCGCAAGCGCGGCACGACTTTCAAACGCCCCCTGCGGCAGGCTCCACCAGTTAAAAATCTGCGCGGGCATCACGGTGGACTGATCAAGAAACGACTGTGGGACCTCCGGGAAGAACCCCACCATGCCAATCAGAATTAGCGGAGCGGTCTCCCCCATCGCCTGGGCGAGTCCGAGGATGCCACCGGTGAGGATTCCGGTCAGGGCTTCCGGAAGCACGTGGTGCAACACCACCTGCCACCGCGTGGCCCCCATGGAAAACCCCGCCATCCGGACGGAATCCGGCACGGACCGCAGTGCGGACCGTGAACTGATAATCACGATGGGCAGCGTCATCAGCGACAGTGTGAGCCCCCCGACAAGAATGACCGACCGCCCGAGGCCGATCGTATTGATAAATACGGCCAGTCCGAGCAGACCGTACAGGATGGAGGGAATTGCGGCGAGGTTATTGATGTTGATCTCGATCAACTGCGTAAACCAGTTGTCCGGCGCAAATTCCTCAAGGTACACGGACGTCATAACCCCAATGGGTACCGCCGTCATCAGCACGACGAGCAGGACCATCACGGAACCAAACAGGGCAGATTTCATGCCGGCGATTTCCGGATGTTCCGTTGAATCACCGTTCAGGAAAAAGAACCGGTTGAACGTACGCTTTATTCGTCCTTCCTGTCGAAGACGATCAATCCGTCGGGCGGTGCGCCATCCCGACACAAGCTCCTTCAAACGGGACGTTGAACGAACATTCAGGTCTTCCCGACGTCCGGACCGCCTGTTCGTCTTCGTCCGGTTGATTGAATTTTCCGTGTTCGTCTGCGACTCCGCCTGCTCCGACGCTTCCCGTTCATTTTTTAGGTCAGCTACACGGGACCGAACCTCCGACATCAAATTGTCCAGGTCCGGATCCGGCACGGGCTTCCGACCGAGACGACTCATCAGCTTTTCGTAGCTTCGCGAACGATTTCCGATTTTACTGTGGTGGCCCTTCAGATATTGATCCACGTCCGAATCCAGCACGACCCATCTTTCAACTTTTTTCCCGTCGCCAAACCGTTGTTTATTGAATGACATTTGAATGCGATCTGCTTCGATAAGCTGTTCAACGGTCGATTGTAATTCGTCCGGCAGGGGATTGTTTTCCCTGCTGATCATATATTGCTGCAGTGCGTTCGAACCGGTCAGATGTTCCTCCCGGGTTGCCGAAGTGGACGAGGACCGAAGCTTCGTTTGAATCGAATCCAGCGCAGAGGGACGGATCAGCTTCTTCATGATGTTTCGGCTGATCCGTATCGGTGCTGCGTCCTGCATATAAATGGGAAGTTCATCCGCCGTCAGTGTCACATCCTGTATGCCGTTCCCGGGTTGTTCCACCGTCGATCGGCCGTAGTCCACGGTTACGCGAACCACCGGGGATTGTCCATTTCTCTGCACGTCCCGTACCTCCGCCGGGCTGACCAGATCTCGAACGTCTTCCGGGAATGCCTTCTCCGGATTCTTCACCCGGTCCGGGGTATAGGTGATGGATGTTCGCACCTGTCCCTGCCAGAGCGCGGGATATCCCTTCCGTAACATATCGAACAGGAAAAATACGACAAACCCCACCGCGAGCACCAATGCGCCCAGGGTATACATGCGAAATCGCCAGTCCCGCCACCTGCGGCGGGCGCCGCGGGGGGATGTTGATTCGCGGAGAAGGTGCTCTCGAACCTCATCCGCTTCCCCGGCCTCTTCCTCTATACTGTTTCGTTGAATCGACATGGTCAGATTCAGATTCTATTATTGTCCCGTGTACTGGTGGCGAAAGCGACGTACGACAACCAATGAGATCACGTTCAGCACGAGCGTAATCACAAGCAGTTCAAGCCCCAATCCGAAAGCGGACAGGGTTTGCGGGTTGTCAAACGCCAGATCACCGGTCAGGTTGTATACAATGTGAACGGTTACCGTACTTGTTCCCTTCAGCGGATCCGGGGGCCAACCGGCCGCGAGCCCGGCCGCCATCACCACGATCATGGTCTCCCCCACCGCCCGTGACACGGAAAGGAGCAGCGCCGACACGATACCGGGAAGCGACGCCGGCCAGACCACGCCCTTGATGGTTTCGGAACGGGTGGCCCCCAGGGCAAATGCTCCGTTCCGAATCTCGTCGGGAATCGACGTCATCACGTCGTCACAGAGAGAGGACATCAGCGGGATAATCATGACACCCATGACAATACCGGGAGCAAATGCATTCTGATAACTGATATCCACGGCAAGAGGTACCCCATCGATGCCCATGAATGGAAGCACACTTCGATTCAGATATCCGATGACCCCTTCCACCCCGTGAACGATCAGGGGAGCCACCGTGACAGCCGCAAAGAACCCGTAGACCACTGTCGGAATTCCGGCGAGGACTTCCAGCAACGGTTTTCCCACGGAACGAACGGTCGTGGAGGCGTACTCCGAAAGATAGGTCGACGCAAGCAGACCGACGGGTCCGGCGACGGCAATCGCGATCGCCGTAATGACCAGTGTTCCGCCAAACAGGGGAAGTGATCCGAACGAGGTGTCCGTGCCCTGTTCGCCGGATCGACCGGCCGACTCCAGAAACGCCCCACCCGGATCCCACTCCGTTCCCGTCACAAAATGCCAGAAACCAACCCTGTTAAAAAAGCGTATCGCATCAAAGAGAACCGAGAACAGGATGCCGATCGTGGTCAGGATGGAGATCACCGATGCGACGAGCAACAGTCCGTATACCACCCACTCACAGAGCCATCGCGCCTGTAGCGATAGATCCACCATACGCAACGCGGGCCAGAGAAGAAGCGCCGGCAGACCCAGCCATCCGAGCAACAGCAAGTAAAACGGAACCTCAAAAAAACCTGAAAAATCAAGTAGCGCGAGGAGGCCACTGAACACCACGGCGGGACCAAACATCACAATCACCACGTACCAGCTGTAGTACCCGGGTGAGGTGCCCGGATCCCCTCCCTTCTCGATCATGTTCATCATTCGGGAACGGCCCGCCTTATAACCAATTCCCCCCAGCACAAGCACTGCGAGCACAAACGAGACAAAACGTATCATGAATGCGTAATCGTCTGTAATCTCCTCCGAATGAGCATCCGTCCGACGCGCACTTAGAATCGATCCCCCCTATGGAATGCTGCCCCGGCTCCTCCCGAAACGTCAAATCCCCGCACGTTTCAAAAGAACGGACTGCGGGCTGCTTTTAAAAGCAGCCCGCAAAACACATGGCTCGAGGGCATAAGCCACGGATTCTTACTGTTCTATGTACCCATTTTCTTTCGCAAATTCCTGGAGGGTTTCCAGTTTTCCATTTTTCATTTCTAATTTCTCCAGATCCAGCACCCGTGCGCGAGACGCCTCACGGAGCTTTTTCGGGAGGGGGATCAAACCGAGGTCGGACAGCTGACCGTCCGGTCCAATCATGTCCTCACTCATAAACATTTTTATGTACCTGTACATCCCCGGTATTTCTTTGACGTGAGATACCTTCACGTAAAAGTACAGGCTCCGGGAAATGGGATAGGACCCGTTCGAGACGGTTTTCGGTCTCGGGCTGACACCATTGACCTGTGCTGCCTCGAGCTGATCCCGGTTGTTGTCCAGGAAACTGTACCCGAACACCCCGAACGCTTCCCGGTTGTTATTGAGCTTCTTGACAATCAGGTTGTCATTCTCACCGGAATTCACCCAGTGGCCATCCTGACGGATTTTCGTATACTCTCCGTCGTAAGCGGGAATTTCCGCTGTGGCCGCTTCCATGACCAGATCTTCAAACGCGTCCCGCGTGCCGGAGGTCGTGGGAGGACCGTAGATTGTGATTTCCCGATCGGGAAGTTCGGCCCGGATCTCGCTCCAGGACTCGTACGGGTTTTTCACAAGACCTGAACCGTTCGGGTTGGGCACCATTTCTGCGACGGCAAGCGTCACGTCCTTCAGTGTGAAGTTCACAGAAGGATTGGCTTTGTTCTGCGCGATGGTGAGGCCGTCATACCCGATGACAGCTTCGGAGATCTTGTTTACGCCATTCTTCTGGGCGCGTGTAAACTCACTCTTTTTGATCTTCCGGGAGGAGTTCGTGATGTCCGGCGTATCCAACCCATCTCCTTGCCCGAACAGCTTGTGACCGCCACCGCTTCCGGTGGATTCGAGAGCCGGGGTCTGAAAACGAGTTGTCTGACCGAATTCTTCCGCCACAGCACTCGAAAACGGATACACCGTGCTGGATCCCACGATACGAATCTGCTCTCGCTCATTTCCCTGCCCCAGCGCGGCCTGTGGGAGACCCACTGCGACAAGCGAAGCAGCGAACAGGGTCACTGCAAAGGTCACCAATCTGTTCATCTTCAACCTCCTTGTACGGATGAAAGAAAAGAAGAAAAAAGTCCAGGCAAATGGCAAAGCACGTGAGACGTGTCCGCCATCTGCTTTATGGTATCCTTAACGGTCCGAACGGCCGAATTGGTTCCAGGGATGTCACGTCGTCCGTCCCACCAATTTCCCCGGCATAAATCCCTCGTCCAGGTCGAGTGCAGATCGGACCGATCCCCAAAAACTTTCCATGTGTCGGAACCCCGTTCCATGTTCTGCAGCCGTCGGTCAGCCTGCTCCACCTGCTCGGCAAGGATAATTACTCACCTATTCTTGATGAAGTCGGGAGCGCCGGCACCCCCGCCGGCAAATTCCAATTGTAAACTTCCTTTTGGAACGAATAGTTGAGCAAGAACCGGGAAGGCGACCTGAAGGAGGACTTTGCCCTCAAGCGCCCGTCATTTGCCCAGCGTAATCCGGTCCACCCCCCTTCCCGCGCGCTCAACGTGTCGAGTGCGGAGTCAAAGCGATTTGCAGGCGAAGTGCACGCCCTTAAGCTGTTTCTGGAATCCGTGAAATGGTCACAATTCCAGATTTCTGCTGAAAAAACCCGGAACGTCCGCAAACGTATTGTGCGATAAACGCAGGGTTCGCCGCTGCCGATGCTGAAAAGTGGGTTACGGCTTGAGATCACAACGGAACCGGAACAGCGCGCGGGTTGATGCTCTCGTCGTATCGATCCCCCAGGAGATACCGTCCGGATTCGACCCGTCCTGGAAATTCCGCGGACAGAACACACCTGTCGACACATTGGGAAACGGTCCGGCGGGACGGAAGTCAATCCCGTCATGGGCCCAGAACACCACCTGTTTCCCGTGTTTACCGGCAATCAGACCGACCCCCTCCCGATGTTTCCAGGCGGAAAAGGCGTGTCCCTTCAACACCGGATTCTCCGAATGGCGCCTGTATGGGCCGGTGAGGTTTTCGGAAGTGGCCACGCCGATCCGGGTCTCGGACGGTGCATCGTCCTGTGTAAATCCCTTGTAGTACAGCCACCAGGTCCCGTTTCGCCGGACCAGGTTCGCATCGTCCACGTGCTGACGATCCCACCCTTCTTCGGCGGGTTCAAATACCGGCCCGGAGTGAAGTCTTTTCCAGGGCCCACCGGGCGTCGTTGCCCTCGCCACCGCGATGGAAACCGTCCGGTGTGTTTTACGAGGTGCTCTAAATCCTTCCGGTACGGCCGTGTAAAACATATAGTAATGTTCACCGTTCGGGACGACGTAGGGGGTCAGAGCCCCCTTCGCATCCCAGGACGTATTTTCATCCGGTCCGAGGACCACGCCCTGATCCGACCAGGTATCTCCCTGCTCGGAAGTCATCAGGCGAATTCGAGTACCGATGAAGGGTTTGTATTTGTCCCGGAAGTGCTCCGTGTACCAGCAGTAATAGCGCCCCTTATAGAAAATAATGTTGGACGGATCGTGATTGTTGTCATCCGGCATGCCTTCCGTCTGAACGCGGCGCCTGTTCGGTGATTTGAGCTCCGGAGGGATCGATGAGATCCATTTTTTCGTGGACGGGTCTGATTCTTCTGAAGACGACTGATGGTTCCTTTCCTGCTGATGTGGATTGGGATTGGTCTTCTCCTCACCGGTGCTCCGGCTGGTCATCGCCCCGATGAGTGGAATAATCAATACACTGAAGATGAACCGCAAAAAATAAATTCTGTTCTCGGGTTTCATCAAAACCTGGCGCACCTACTCGCGGATTTCGTTTCTCTGAATTGAAAGTTCTCGCGTTATTATGTGAATTATACGGATCTTAACGTCGAAATTCATTCCTTCTGACATACTTCGAGAATTTGAATCATTCCGCTGGTCCGGTTATTGAGCATCGTTTTCCTGCGGCCCCCCGCCGGGAAGAAAAGGGGACTATTCTCCGCTCGTTCCCTCCTGTTCAGATTCCCACTCAAGCGGGACCTGTTCAGGACTCTGCAGGTAGGCGATCAGGTCCCGCACCTCGTTTTCCGAGAGGGGGCGCAGGAGCCCCGCAGGCATCATGGATGTGGCCGTTCGCCGGTGATGTTTGACCTTCTCCTTCGACACTGTGACCCGATCGCTGATCGTCCGCACGGTCAAGGCATTCTCCGTCTCCTGCTGGAGAATACCGGCAATTACCCGTCCATCCTTCATCTCCACCACCGTCTGCTGATACACGCGTCCAACCACGGCGTTTGGATCAATGATATTCCGAAGAAGATAATCCAGGTTCTGCCGGTTGCTTCCGGTCAAGTCCGGACCGAGATCACCTCCCTCGCCAAACAGCCTGTGACACGTTGCACAGGTGCGGTTGAAGACGTCCCGTCCCGCTGACAGATCCGCCTCCTCCAATTTCTTCGATGAGAGTTTCTCCTTCCATTTCCGAATCCGTTTCTTTGTTTTTTCAGACGAAGACCGGACTTGGCCCCACAACTTTTTCAGGCGTTTTTTGATCTTATCGCTCCGGAGATCCTTCATCTGTCGGACCACAAGTGCCGTAAGATCCGTTCGAGGCACGGTTTTATTTTCTATGGCGTCCAGCAGAGCGTTCGCATAGGAAACGCGGGAGGCAAGGGTATCCAGAGCAATCCGTTTCTCACGGGATGAATACGTGTCGTAATGGCGCAGGATCCGGTCCGGCGTTTCCGGGTGTTCGTAGTAGGCCAGTCCCTTCAGTGCTTCGGCCCGGAGTGCCTTCTCGTCCAGAAGGTTAAAAAGAATCGGTGGAAGTTTCGGATCGTTTCCCCCAATCAACGCTTCGAGTGCCTGCTTCCGTCGTTCCGTGCTCCGGGAGGCGTCGGAGAGGATCGATCGTAGCCGTTTGTACGACGTATCATCTCCGAACCGAACAGCGATCGATCGGGCAAGGTTCCGGACGCGGGGATCGGGATGGTCCATCAACTGCCCGTACACCCCGGGCCACGAGGCCGGCATGTTGACGTTTGCCCGCTTCTTCAGGACGATATCCAGTTGCTTGAGCAACGGGTATACCTCCCCTTCGTCCTTCTGTTTCACTTCCTCCAGGAACGCCTTCATTTCCCCGGCGTCCGCCAGCCGCCGGAAGATAAACCTTCGGACCTTCGAAAGCCGGCTCCTGGACGCAAGTCGCAGCGCTCGATCAGGCTTATCCGCCACGATCGATTTGATCCCGTACCAGATCAACTTTGGAATGTTATGATCCCCCCGGTCCTTTTTCCGGGTGACCAGTCCTTCCGCAATCGGCCATCTCCGTTCCTCCGCCAGGCGCTGCAGGGCCGAAGCCAGGAACCGGCGCACCACGGGGGACGAATCGTGCCGGGCGAGATCCACGAGTTTCTCGTGGACCGCATCCGAGATCTCCCGGTCCTCCAGGCTGAGACGCACGGTCCATGCCCGCACGTACTCGTGCGAGCTTTCGAGAAGCTGCTTCGTTCGTTTCACACCAATTCCACCCGTCACGTGCAGCGCCCACATTGCGCGAAGTTTGCGGGGAACCTTCGGATTTTCGTCCAGTATCGATCGGAGCACGTTCCGTGCTTCGTCGTCCAGCCTGTCCCGGGACGCCCGGTATTGAAGAATGCGTCTGGCGTGGCGCACGTACCAATCGTTTTCCCGAATCTGCATCCTTGCCAGTTCGCGATCGGAACGTTCGCTGAGGTTTACGTCCACGGGGTCCGGTTCTCCGTAAGTAACCTTATAAATCCGGCCGTTCCGGGCGTCGTCCGGACGCTGCTGGTGGCAGGCCTGCCTGTCGTACCAGTCGATCAAGAACGCGTCGCCGTCCGGCCCGTAACGCAGATTGATGCCGCGGAACCACTGATCCTCCGACAGCAGGAAATCCGGATTATGTTTTCCTCTGTAGCCGGAGCCACGACGGACCATGTCATCGTTGTTGATCCGATTCCCCCGGATGTTGCTCATGAACAGTGTGTTCCGGTACCGCTCCGGCCACTTTCCGCCAAGATAAATCATCGCGCCAGCATGCGCGTGGCCGCCCCCTTTTTCGTCCGTGGTCCGGGAGACCTGTCGGATATTTCCGGCGTGATGCAGGTGACCGCCGCTGTTTTTGATTGGTTCATAGACGAAATCCGTCCGGAACTCCCCCGCCTGCCGCCGCAGGCGACCGCCCTGGACCACGTGGAAAAAATGAGGAATCACGCAGACGGGACTGAACGCTTCACCATAATCGTTGAAGTCGATTCCCCAGGGATTGGACGTCCCGCGGGCGAACAGTTCAAACTCTTGTTTTACGGGATGGTACCGCCAGAATCCGGCGTTGAACGTTTTCCATTCCGACTTCGGTGTCCCGGGAACCCCGACGGTGGACTCCGTGAAAACCCCCTGACACCCGTACAGCCAGCCGTCCGGTCCCCATATAAACCCGTTTAGTGTCTCGTGCGTGTCCGCGTGTCCCCATCCGGTCAGTTTCACCCGGGGTTTTCCATCCGGTTGAAGGTCTCCGTCCCGATCCGGAATGTAAAGCAGGTCGGGGGGCGTTCCGACCCAGACCCCACCATGGCCGACCTCCAGTCCGCTGACGAAATTCAGGTTCTCCCTGAAGACCGTCCGCCTATCGAGCGTACCGTTCTGATCCGTGTCCTCGAAGACAAGGATCCGATCGCTACCCTCCTTACTCCACTTCGGGTACTCCACATGCTCCGCTACCCACAACCGGCCCTGATGGTCATACGCCATGGCAATCGGCTGCGTGACCTCCGGTTCACTGGCGGCAAGCGTGACCTCAAATCCGTCCGGAACGTTCAGTGCTCGCGCCGTCTGCTTCGGTGTTCGTCCCACCGTGAGCATGCCCGGCTGGTGGGCCCACTTCCATTTTCCTTTTGAGACGGTCCGGGGTCGCTGAAGATGTACGTAAATTCCCTTTTTGTTCGCCGTCACGATATCCGTGTTCCCGTCCCGATCGAGATCACCGGTCACCACCTGGGTGCCTACGCCCGAGTTATTGTGCGCGGGATGAGGAACAAATTCCACCCCGTCGTCCTTTCGTCTCAGGCGAAACCAGTACAGGACCGCCGGTTCGTCACTGCCGGGATCGTTTCCGTTGTGAGCTTTCCAGCGCTTTCCCGTGACCAGATCTTTCAATCCGTCCCCGTCGATGTCCGCCAGTGTCAGGGCGTGAAGCTGACTGAATGTGACGCCGAAGCGATTACTGGACGGATCCTCCCCCATGATCTCATGTTTCCTGAACGTGATCTCCCCTTCCTTCCTGACGTTCTCAAACCAGGCGAGTCCGTATCCATGCGCGTTAAGCGACGTAATCACGTCCTGATCACTGTCGCCGTCCACGTCGTAGGCAAGCATCTGGGCCCCGCCGTGTTTCGTGAACGTATACTCGTGATGCGTCCAGAGGGGATCCCCTTCAAGGGAGGGGGGCTGTTCCCACCAGCCGTTTTTTTCCAGTAAATCCATCCGACCGTCCCCATTCACGTCACCCGCGCCGAGGCCGTGCGTGAACCGTCCGCCGGCGACCTTTCTGGAGATGGGATGAAAGGTCCACGTAGCGGTCGGATCGGACTCATTGACCGTGACGTAACCGAACTGATTCTCGTCCTGGCAAATTAATTCCGGCGTCCCGTCGGCGTTGACATCTTTGAACGCCGGTGACTCATTGTCTACACCCTCAAAAACCTTATGCTTCTCCCAGTGTTTGCCGTAGGAACCCCCGCCGGGATTGACGTATAGCCTTGCCGCTTTTCCCGGCACCCCAATCACCAGAATATCCATCCAACCGTCTCCGGTGACGTCCTCCGTAAAAACGAGAAAATGATCCGAGTACCGGTTGGTTTCGTACGCCTGCGGGGGATAATAGGCGTGCCTGGTCTCAAAGCTGGGCCCCTGAAACCAGAACGGACCGACAACCACGTCCGGGTCGCCGTCTCGATTGATGTCCGCAATATTTGCGCCTTCCGCGTAAAATTTAGGCGAAAGTTGTCTGTGCTCAAACGGATGGAGTTCTTCAGCGAAAGCGTTACTTCCCGGAAGAGGAAAAAGGAGAACAAGGATCAAAAGCTCAAATTTTCTCATAAACCTCATGGGATTTCGTTTTGAAAAGGAACATTGGTTCAGATGTTCTCAGACGCTCCGAAGAACACGTAGTGAACAGCGATTCGTTCTTTGCTTCATTTTCCTTGTTCGATTCGAGCTCCCGAACGCTCGCTCATGTTTGGATAGCAGCCTTCAGCGGGATGGGTAAGCCACCAATCGTTAATAATCGAGTCAACGAACTCGTGAGCAAGGCGCGGATACTCCACCCTGTCCTCCGATTGCAATGTACTCCGACACGAATCAAGCCGACACTGATGATAATGACCTGACCGCTCATTATGGCCCCGACATACAACGGTTATATTTACTATGCTGACTCGATCCTGAATTGCGATCGTATTTTCCTTTCCAACGTAAAATTATACGGCATGTATGACCTGGATAAAAAAATCCGGAACACGATCAGTGAAGGAACCGGTTTTTACCATGCCTACGAGCTCGTGGGGGTGAACGTTAGACATTGCTTCCCGCGATATTTGTTTTCTCATCCTCCCTGTTTCCATGAAGGGAAGGGAGAATTGCGAAAGCAATGCCCGGACCGGGTACTGTAGACGGAAATGCGATCCATGCTCCTTCGAAGGTAGAGTCCGACTGTTCCGTTTCACCACCGGTACGTGAAATCGAAGGGAAAAATTCCTACAGTGGGCATGAAGAAAAAAGGCCCCGGTGCGGGGGGCACCGGGGCCATGTGCGAGGGTACGGAGGGGTGCGGTGGGATGAGGGGAGAATTCATCCGCTGTCTGTTCATCCTTCCACTGAATTTATTAACGTTGTCGCACGTGTAAATAATTCCATCGTATATCTCGAACAATTCTGACCGGAAACTCAGGCACCGACAACATCATGAGCGATATGCGCCTCAAAATCTGGAGCTGCTACGTCTGACCGTACGCGTACCGGGCCACGTCGTGGCTCGACCGCGTGGACGAGCGTACCTCTTACGAACTCGATTTCACCTGGAAAGCGTTTCTTCTCGAGCAGGTCAACCACCCGAAATCGCGGCACGATGCCTGGACGGCCTGGACGGACGAAGCACTTGAATCCCGGGACCTCCCCCCGCACGAAGCGGCGCGCAGTGTGCGGGAACGATCCGGCCCGGACGCATTTGCAAGATATCACCGTGCCCTGTTCGAGGCGCACCACGAAGCGGACCGCGACCTGACGGAGGTGTCCACACTGGTGGACATCGCGGATGAACTTGGCCTTCCCACTGATCGGCTGGAAGCCGACCTCGAAGAACAAACCTATCGGGAAGCGGTCGGCGCCGACCACCGGGAAGGAGAGGAGGAATACGGGATCTTTGGTGTACCGACAATTCTGTTTGACGATGCACAGCCCATCTTCCTCAAGCTGGCCGGGGGCGACTGGGAAGGAACGGACGACGTGGAGCTGTTTGAATCGATCTACGACACCGCCGCGACACGTCCCCACCTGCTGACCGTGAAGAAACCGTCCGGAGCGGCCGATCGACCCGCCGCACCCGATCGCGCCTTCGATTCATCCGACGG
>CAYXQY010000037.1:0-25364 GCA_964466525.1 uncultured Planctomycetia bacterium | reverse complement strand
GTCAGACCAGGATGCGTCGTCGAAGGTCGCCGTGATTACAAAGAGCCGGTTACTCCATCACGGATAAAGGGTCTCGAGCCGGGCGACACACCCATTATGCGGGGTCCTTGAGCGTTTCAGTGAACAACTTCTTCCAGAAGGAACCTGTCCGGGCTGTGTGTATAAACGGCGGTGGGAAACCATCACTTCGAAAAGCGGATTTTCTGTATCATTGAAGCACGGCATCGAACGGAAGCCGCTATGAAAGGTCATACGGTCGAGGGAAGCCTGGATGCATCAATCCGTGGTACACATTCCTCCAGGCAGATCATGAGTCCGAATCGATTGATTCGTTAACACTTTTCGAAAGATCGAAACTGTATTCGAAGATCCCATAAAGAAGCAGGATATACCCGACCATTTCAATGCTCTCTTCGGTAAACCGTTTGTGTTCACGGATATAATGGTCCTGAAATATGAGCTCCAGAAGGTCCCCGTGGCCGAGCAGTTGTGCCACCACGGTAACGGTAACCAGTCCGAACCAGAACAACATCAGGCTTCTCTGGTTCATCAACCAGATCAACTGACGTTTGAATTGCCTCATTCGGGTGTAAGAATACCCGATAAAAGTAACAATCAAGACGGAAAACGGCCCTTTCCAGCTCACGACCGGCAGGACACGTTCGAAAAATGAATCCATTTCCCGGGCAAAAGCCATGCCGAACAGGATGACAAAAAGCAAAGATATGAGCCGTGCCGCCGGGTACTGGTAAAACTGGAAAAACCCGATCAGAACCGATAGGGCCAGAAGTGCCAGTTGAACGTTTTCTATGAAACCAAATTCAAGAACGACCGCATCATATCCGTACTGTTCGAGTAGCGTCGGTAAAAGTGCGAGTAATCCCAGCAAAAGAAGTGTATATACAGTTAACCGTATGGAGAACCAGAAAGTAGATCGGCCGGACGGCTTCACGCTCTGCTCAAACGAATCCATGGATAATTTACCTTCTCTCATTGGTATAAAACTGAATATGCTTTTTTCTTCTGTCGACTGCAGTATATTTCAATAACATGAGGAAAATGGATGTGCATGATACACAGTATGATCCGATCAAACGGATTCGGACACGAAAAGAAAAGTATCATGGCTGAGCACATGGGCTGGAGCCCTCCCCTATCCTTGCTCGGTGTTGTGTCAGCGACTGATCCCTCCGACCCGCGGTTTTCAGGTTTCTATCACACGGTCGGAACGGATACAACACGAAATGAAAGGCCCGCACTTCAGCACCACACTATTTTATGGCACAAACCGGAGGTATCAAGCCCGGAACACTCAGCAACTGACAATCCCATGTAGGAATTTCGATCTGAACCGGATCCTTTTACTCCAGCAGCAGGGTCGGCAAATCGAACCGAATCCCCCTCAACGACAGTCCAATAGTGTAAACGAAGAACGCAGGTAAGATATTTCAAATCTTTTCCCACGAGAGAACGGAAAACCACATAAAACGCCTGACTGTTGGTTCGCTCCTTTGTGTTTAAACTGACACTACAGCTGCAGGAAACAGGGCCGCGTGTTGAATTCAGAAGGCACTTTGTCTTTGATAAGAATTCGGTACTCGTTCCTCCGATGGTCCGTGGATTCATCAATTATAATTTCCGTCCGATGGTTGATCGAATGAATCGGGACTGTGATTCGAGGCCTTCCGGGGTAAAGGGATTTCTTTTCTGGTGGCTGGAGAGTGAAAAGAACAATCGGCGATATATTCTGGATCTCATTATTGCGGCCGTCATCATTCTGTCCATCGTCATTATCATTCTGGACGTGTCGTACGGCCCCGCCCGGAATACCCCGGCCTGGGTGAAGCAGATAAATGCCGTCTGCCTTGTGTTCTTTGTCGTCGAATACCTGTGTCGATTCTGGGTGAACACGGACTTCCTGGCCGACTGGCAGGAGGAGTCATTTCGGACGGCCCTGAAACGAAAGTTGCTCTGGATGGTACAACCCTTTGCTCTCATTGACCTCATCGCCATTATTCCGGTCGGTGCGTTGCGGTCACTGCGCATTTTCCGATTCTTTCGCATCGCACGCCTGTTACGGGTCCTGAAACTGGGACGTTACTCAAGCGGCGTGATGGGATTCGTTGAAGAAATCAAGAACCGAAGTTACGAGCTGGTTGCGCTTTCGGTCGTGGTCTGTGCCGTGATCCTGATCGGCGCCACCGCTATCTTCACGGTGGAAAACCCGCATATGGAAGACAGTCTGATCACGAATTTCGGGGACGCAGTGTGGTGGGCAACGGTCACCACGACGACGGTTGGATACGGGGATATTTATCCGAACCATTTCGAAGGCCGACTGATCGCCTCGGCCCTGATGCTGTCAAGCATCGGGATTGTCGGTGCACTCGGCGGCATTATTACTTCCGCCATGCTCGAGCGGATCCGAAAAATGCGGGAGGGCCTCATCGAACGAATCACGTTTCAGAATCACATCGTCTTCTGCGGCTGGACCTCCTGCGCAAAAAAAGTGGCTGAACTGCTCGACCAGGTGGATCTGCTCGACCGAAAACGACTCGTGGTAATCAACGAGGGCGACGTGCCAGAAAAAGATTACCTGCTGGCGCTTCAGGGTGATTTTACCAGGCCGGCTCATCTCCGGACGGTGAACACGGGAGACGCGGATTTCGTGGTCATTTTCTACCAGACCGATAAGCAAACAGGACATAAGGAAGCCGATCGGCGGTCCGTCCTGACCGCGCTGCAGGCGGAAAGGTTTAACCGGGACGACGAAAACCCGTACACGATCACGGAGGTGCGGGATCGAAAAAGTGCCAGGCTGATTACCGGGACAAAGATCCGGGGGGATGAGACGCTCGACAAGGAGGATTTCGACGCCAACCTGATCATTAACACGATGCAGTATCCCGGTCATACCACCAGTATGTTTTATAATTTATCGGATTTCACGGACCAGTGGATCCAGTTAAAATCCGTGGAAAAATTATTTCCCGGGGTGGAACCGCCGGTCGACGTGGGCCGGATCCGGGAAAAGGTCCTCCGGGACCAGCGCGAAATCACGCTGGTTGGTGTCCTTGAGGAACACCGGACCGAGCCGGTCCTGAATCCGCCGGATGGGTACCGTCTCACAGATTCCTCCCTGCTGTACGTCGTGGAAAAAAGTCCCTACAGCATCGAAGACAACCCGGAACAACGGGGAATTCAGACGTTCAATTACGAACTGAAGAAACAGCCGCTTCTCGACATGAGGCGGGATGTGGTGTTCCTTGGGTTCAGTCCCTGTGCGCAGACGGTGCTTGAATACCTGGAGCAATCCAGGTGGATTGAGAACGAAGCCCGGGTGATTGTCGTTTCCAAACGACAACCACCGGAAAAACCGTGGATTCAACACATTGCCACGGACTATTCTGATTTCGATCGGATTCGGGAGGACGAATGGTGGAACGATAAAAAACTGGCGATTATATTCCACGAAACCGCCCCCAATCGATCGGACAGTGCACGCCGTCAGGACATAAAAAACGCGGTTACGTCCCTGCTGCTTCCCGAACAGGTACGGGTCATCGCCGAAATTATCGACGAGGATTATGCGAGGGTCCTCCAGCAGGACATCGAGCAGGACATCGAACTGATCTATAAAGAACGTTACGACGCCAACCTGATCGCAAATTCCATCGTCAATGACGGAAAAGTATCCGAAATGTTCCGCGAACTGGGCAATCTGACCGGAAACCGGTTGAGGACGTTTGACTTTTCTCAGCTTGTGCCGGATCGGGATCGGATGTCGGTTCTGGAGTTTCGGAAACACCTGCTGGACGCGAATCGAATGACGTTTCTCGGTATGATGAAAAAAGGGGCGTTTCGCCCGGAACTGAACCCGGATTACGATCAAACCCTCGAACACGGTGACATCCTGTACTGTATCACCAAACCGGAGGACGGCGGAAAATCTGATCAACATGATGCGGACAGGGATCCCCTTCCAACAGAGAAACCCGAGAGCAAAGGATGACTCAGATAGGCTTTCTCCTGCAGCCGGGGCGTGCCCATCAGCTGACAGTGCGTTGTACGGCGTTCACTCCCTTCTGACCGATGATTTCGACGTGAATTGGTAGTGGACGAATCGATAAATGCAATCCCGTATTTCTCCTTGTTCCTGTTCAACTCTGTATAATGAACGACGTAATCTCCGATCCCCCTGAACCTGATCCGATCCATCTCATTCCACAACCAAAACAGGTGGACCGGCGTAACGGCGCGTTTGAACTGACCCCCGACACACCCATTGTCACAAACACGGTGGACGAACGGTCACGGAAGCTGGCGCAGCGGTTCGTGGAACGCGTAAATACCGCAACATGGCATACACACTCTCTTAAGTTTCATACGGACTCAGCGAAGCCGGACAACGCAATTGTGCTCAGGCAGATCCCGGAACACCAGGACATCAACCATAAGGAAGGATATATTATTGACGTTGACGACAACGAAACGACGTTGCAGGCGGAAACGCCGGCAGGTCTGTTCTACGCAGTCCAGACGCTTCGACAACTGCTGCCCAGTGAAATCGAACAAACCGATCCGACACTCGTTCCCCGTGGCACGTCCTGGTCCGTCCCGGCCGTACGCATTGAGGACGCGCCGCGGTTCGAATACCGGGGGATGCACCTGGACGTGGGCCGGCACCTGTTTCCCGTTTCGTTTATCAAAAAATACATCGACCTCATGGCCTACCACAAAATGAACCGATTTCACTGGCACCTGACCGAGGACCAGGGCTGGCGGATCGAGATCGAACAGTATCCGAAACTCACGGAAGT
Organism: uncultured Planctomycetia bacterium; assembly: GCA_964466525.1. Classification (GTDB taxonomy): domain Bacteria; phylum Planctomycetota; class MHYJ01; order CAYXQY01; family CAYXQY01; genus CAYXQY01. Next base: position 20,544 of record CAYXQY010000037.1, on the reverse strand, counting down.
CGGCGCGTGGCGGGACGAAACCCTGATCGGACACATGGAGGACGAACCTCACCGATACGACGGCAAGTCGTACGGCGGCTTTTACACACAGGAGGAGATTCGGGAAGTTGTACGTTATGCACGGGACCGGTTCGTGACCGTGATCCCGGAAATTGACCTGCCCGGACACTGCAGTGCAGCCCTGGCCGCGTACCCGGAACTGGGCTGTAAACAGGATCAAACATACGCGGTCAGCACAAGCTGGGGCATCAAGAAAAACGTGTACGCGCCGGACGAATCTTCGTTTGCGTTTCTGAAAAATGTGTTGAGCGAGGTCATGGATCTGTTTCCCGAACGTTTCATTCATATTGGAGGAGACGAAGTCGAAACGTCACAGTGGGAAAACAGCAAACTCACGCAGCAGGTCATGGAGGAGGAGGGACTGCAGGAGGCGAACGACCTCCATCCGTACTTCATAAAACGGATCGAGTCCTTTCTGAACCGCCACGACCGGCGGGTCATGGGATGGGATGAGATTCTGGAAGCGGAACTCGCCCCCGGAACCGCAGTCATGTCATGGCGCGGAACCGGGGAAGGCGTCCGGGCGGCCAAACAACACCGGGACGTGGTGATGGCCCCGGCTTCACACTGTTATTTCGATAGCTACCAGGCGAGTACGAACGAGGAACCGCTCGCCAACAAGGGGCTTACCTCGCTCCGTACGGTATACCAGTTCGACCCGATCCCGGAGGAGTTGCAGGAAACGTCCGATTCGAAATTCATTATCGGCGCCCAGGGAAACGTATGGACCGAATACATGAAATCGTCGGACAAGGTGGAATACATGGCCTACCCCCGAGCATCCGCCCTGGCGGAGGTCGTCTGGTCGCCCACAGGCCGGCGGGACTGGCCGAACTTCTTAAAGCGGATGCAGACGCACTTCCACCGTCTGGACCGACTGGACGTGAACGCCGCCGAACACGATCGCGGGGAACAGCACGTTTAAACGAGCTCGATGGAGGAAACGTCCCGGAAGTCAGAATCGTTAAACAGTTCCTGTATCCTACCTGTAATGCTTTGCCGGGACGATTAAAAGTCCGCCTGGTCGGAACCGAGCGACAGGGCACCGGGAGCGGTGATCAGGGTGATCAGCAATCCACCCAGTATGGACAGGTTCTTGAGAAAACTGATTATCTCCTTTTCCATCTCCTGTCCGGAATAGGACCAGAAGTTGTGAAAGAGCAGGGTTGTCGGGACCAGAAACAAAATCAGAAGAACCGCCCCGTACCCGATGCGGAAACCGGTGGCGACCATTAATCCACCGACCAGTTCAAACACAATTGCCCCGACTGTCAGAAGCTGGGGCAGGGGAAGTCCTTTCCCCGCGATCTGCTCGGCGGTTCCCGCAAAATCCATGATCTTTCCAAACCCGCTCAGCAGAAAGATCGCAGCCAGGAGAAGTCGACCGATCAACAGCACAACATCTCGCGTTTTCACCTTCATTGTCATCCACCTCAATCAATTCAGTTCACTGACGTTCGATCACGTTTCGACCAACCGTACTGAACGGCCTGTTAAGTGTATTTTGGTCCTCTTCGTCAGTACGTCAAACACCTCCAAGACCCGTTTCTCAAACCGGTGTTTTCGTTGCCGGAGGCCCAGGTAATGAACATAATCTTCCGTTTCGTGAACCAGGTCAGAACGCGACCGGGAATCGAGAGGGAAAAGGGATTTTATAAAACCTACGGGATGGCAAAGCCTTCGCATTACGGAGCTGCGATTCCCGGGACAACAATTCCAGCGTCAGTACACAAGCCGTAACCGAAACCGCAATCAGCCCGGACATACATGTCGGTTCCCTAAATTTCGTCAGAAAACAGAAATGAAGTGTTCGAAGCCGGAACCAACCCCGGAGCGATCATGGACTTTTCCGCCACCCGGAAGAAGATCGCTAAAACCTGGCCCGTCTATCCATCGCACGACCTTCCGGAAGGGATAAGGGGACGAAACAGATCATGATTATCCGGACTACGGATCATGACTCTCGATCAACGTCCTTTCAAACGAACGTCGGTACTGTTTTGCAAGACGAGTATCGGAGGTAATCCGCTGTATAGCCTCTTTAAACTGGGCCCTCGTTAGGTCGTGTGATTTGAGGATCTCGTCCGATCGGTCCGGTTGCTGTGATATCCGTGCCCCGATGGTCCCGTACGTCGCGGGCGACAGGCCATGGATACGGACCTCTTCCGTGTCCGGGGGCTCCGTCACTCCGCCGCACCCGGCGAGGACCGGTGAAATCAGAACCAGAATGCTTAGCATCCTGTTGATGCCGGGGCCGGTCCCGCCGGAGAAGCAAGCGATTAAAGAACACATTGGCAAGTTACCGACCAACACCCTGTCCGGGACGTCCCTTCCCCTTACCGGCGGCGGGAGCAGGGAGGTTCCCGGGACCTCTCGACGGAGAGGTTGCGGACGCACCCGGGTTGGATGGATCGGATGGAACCGGCTCCGTAATCGTCCGCTGTCCGTTGGGTCGTCCGGTACCGGTGGGGGGAAGGTTGGAAGGTTTTCCCACCTGTTCCGGTTTCCCGCGGTTTGCCGGTTTACCGCGTTGTGCAGCGCGAGAAGGCGGGAGGGTCGATGGCTTTCCCACCCGTGCCGGTTTGCGCTGCAGTCCCTGTTCCGCGTTCGGGTTGGGCACATCGGTGGCCCCGAGGGCATGCGGTTCGTTCAGGTTCACGGGCGTCTGCGCGTTTGGTGCATCCTGTACCCCCTGCGTGGAACCGTTTTCGGCCACCGCCGGAGGTCCGTCCTGTTCGTTCCCTCCCGCCGGAATGCCGTATTCCGTGTTCAGGTGTTGATGAATCGCTCCCGCAAGCTCGTCTCCGGTCAGGCCCTCCTCGATCTGTTGTTCCACGAAGGTCCCCACACCGGTGACATCCGGTGTTTCGTCCGCCTGAATCGATGATTCCAGGACATCGTTCGTTTCTTCCGGAGAAACGTCCGCCCGATTTAAGGCGTTGGTGAGACGACCAATTGCTGACTGCGGAACACCTTTTTCAGCCAGTTCATCCACGTTGACCGGCATCCGGGCCAGTTCTTCCATTTCTTGATCTTCTGCCTGTTCCTGCTGCTCGTCGCCGTTGGTCTGCCCCACGAGTGTAGTGGCTGAAACCATCAGCACGGTCAGTACAAACGTCAATACATATCGATTTTTCATCGTGTACCTCTTCAAAAAAAATGCAACACACTGGAAAACAAACTCCATTCGCATTTATTAGTATACCATAAACATAATTCTGTCAATTATTTGTACACGTGCAACCGGGCGGGAGGGACGAGAAACCGCTCAAATAATCGGGCTTCGATATTACATCACCGGAAAGGGTCAGTAAGACGTTGTTGTGTTCTCCCCTGCCGTCCGTGTACTCAACTGACATACGCTGTCCACGTGCTGAAGGGTCAGGTCCTTCCGATACGAAGCGCCCTTCCCGGGGTTTCATTTTCTCTGTGATCTGTCTATTTTTACTTTTTCAACGATATCCAGTAGAGTAAATGCTTGCATTTCGTAATATAACGGTCTATTTATTCATTTCCATATTGATGACCTTATGCGAAAATTGATCACGTCGACACTTCTGGTTTTATCGCTTTCCATATGTATGGTAACGGCTTCCCCGGTGGTCCACGGACAGGAAGAGGAACGTGTTACGTTTGTCAGTTCCCCGGATCTGTTCAATTTCGACGTACCCAACCCGATGCCGGAGTGGGAGGATGCCGTCGACTGGTACCTGACCCAGGTGGAATCGGAAGACCCGGACTACTTTCTTGTGGCAGGCGACATGGTGGACGGCCGATGGCATAATATGGAGGAGTCCGTCGAACACATGGGGTTAATTTATTATGAAGCCTGGAAACGACGTATGTCCAAGCATGAGCTAAACGCGATGCCCGCTATCGGCGACCACGAAATGGGCGACAACCCCTGGCCCGACAAAAAGGCCAATCTCGCTCCGACCTTCAAAGCAACCTTCCTCAGACACTTCAACCTCCCCGGAGAACAGTACGAGGGCGACGAGGCGGTTGCCTACTACGTGAGAAAAGGCAACGTGCTGTTTCTTACGGTAGACGAGTACGAATACCGCGACGGCGACATTCACACCACCGTCTCCAATGGACAGCTGGAGTGGGTTAAAACGGTTCTGAACGAGCAGGGGCCAAAAGCGGACTTTATCGTCGTCCAGGGACACAACCCCATCTTCGGAAATCCGAAAGCCACCTCTTCAAGCAAGCTGATGCTGGACGGCGGTCGGGAATCGGAGTTCTGGCAGGTGATGAAAAAGGCCGGCGTGGACCTGTACCTGTGCGGGGAATTTCACGCGCTGACGACCAATAAAGCAGACGGCATCTGGCAGGTCGTCCACGGGACCTCCTGGGGACGCAAAGGACACACTCAAAGTTTTCTCGTGGGAAAGTCCTCCCCGAACCGGCTGGATATAACGATTCGGACGTTTCCAATGGACGTGAAAGGGGAGAAGATCTGGAACCTGAACAAGGGTGCAGGCGGTCCGCGCGACATCGTTCGCATTTCGAAATCCGTCCGCCAGAACAAACCGGAGGTCGCCGGATCGATCACCATCAAAAAGGAAGGAGATCAGAAAAAACAGGTCAATGCGACGGGCGTCTTCAAAAAGTAATTTTCCATTGAGGGATCAATCCAGACATTCCCCCATATAAAACGGAGGAAATCGACGCTTGATAACACCCGACCAAATTCAGTTCTCTTCGAAAAGTGGGTATTTTTTTCGTCCTGGTATGTCCTTCTGTCCACACACCTGATCGCTTTTCCCGGGTCGCCTGGCAAACATACCTCGCCTATGGCACCGGCCTCCCATCGGGCCGCAGGCCGCTTTCGATACCAAAACCACGGATGAGAGGTCCAATGACTGCCGCCCGAACTTCTCCTCCCTGATTCAACACTCAAATTCCAGATTCTTCGGGATAACAGTACGGCTTCGCGCACACCACTCAACGGCCCAACCGCGAAATGCCACCGTTGAGAATACGTTCCGCCCGGAGGGATACAATCAGACGGTGGACGAACACCGGAAGTACGAGCACCCGCTGTTCCCGTACCGGCAGGATCTGTATGAATCCGACCGTTCGTTCCGAAAACGTGCAGAATCATGGATCGGCACCCCCATTACAATCAAACTGCCGGTTCGCGTCGATGGCGAATCCGGCGGCCGGACCTCTCGAATTTACGTGTTTTCCTTTGAGCTTACGGACCTCGATATCCGCAACGATTCCACGCCGGAATAATCTTTCTGACTCGAAGAAACGGAGGGATATTACTGGCTATCAGGAACCCGCATGATGACGTTTCTTATGGGTGCGGAAAGGTTTGCGGGTTCTCTGTTCACGTCAGAACGTATGCTTACTCCGAAGAATGCAATTGTACTTCGCGGTGACCCGAAGCTACAATTGTGTATTGGTGATGCGGAGGATTATTGCCCCGTATAACCCGTTCAAACCGATTCCGGACGCTGACATCGGACGACGCGAGATCTGTCGACCGGTAATTTCAATAGCAAATGGACAGTGAGATCCGGGTGGTCCTTTCGATTCCTGTGCGATCCGTCTTCTGTGCCATCCCGCTCAACCGGGCATGATCGATGCAATAACCAACCACACGATAACGTTCATATTCCGGATGCATCCTGCACATAAATTTACTTTGAAGAGGAATAATTTATCATGAACGAGGAAATGACCACCGGCGTCGAGAAGGACAATCCTGATTCGTCTTTCCTTTCCTGGAAAAAAATTTTTTACGGGAGTGCAGGACTTCTGATACTGGCCGTTGCGGCAGGGTATCTGTTCATCCCTCCGCTTGCCGCATCCTTCATCAAACCCATGCTCGAGCAGTCCATGGAAAAGCAGGGCGGCGGATCCGCTTCCATCGATGAGATGACCCTGGAACGGTTCGTTTCGCCTCCGGAAACTGCGGCTGACGGACACGTCCGGGGACGAAATGGTCTCCGTTCAGGAAATTTCGGGAGACGTATCTCCGATGGCTGCCCTGCGTGGCGAATATCACGTTCATTCCAAAGTAGAACGACCCGAACTGACCCTGCGTCGGTTATCGAACGGACGGGTGAACCTGGCATCGTTCACGCAGCAGACGTCGTACCCGGACCACTCGAATTCCAATAGCTCCCCCGATTCACAACCTGAAAACGGGGTTCTATCGTCCCTCTTCGGCACGGTGGAATTAACCGATGGAGCTATCACCCTGATTGGTCCGGACGGCGGTCGGACGAAGCTGACCTCCATTCGTTCCCGTGCCACCTTCGACGGCAACAACCGTCCTACGAAGATGGAGCTCTCGTTTGACGTCGGTAATCGACCCGCCGGCAAGCCGTCGGTAACGGCCAGCGGAACGCTTGAACCCGCAACCCTTCGGAACGGTTCGCTTGACGTCCAACTCAACAACTTATCGCTTGAAGACCTTTCACCGGGCCTCGCCCTTTTTACACGGGCTCGAAACGTAACAGGGAAGCTGGATGGAACAGTGTCTATCAAACGCACATCGAACCTGAGTTCCTCGTCGGACCTGAAACTGCAAAATACTCGCCTGGAAGGATACGGACAGCCGATCGAAATACCTGAGCTTGCGTTCAATCAGTCGATGTCCTTTGCGCCGGACGGGTCGGGCAAATTTTCCCTTGAACTTCACAGCAACGACCTCCTTGACGTCACGGCGGAGGGGTCGGCCGAGCAACTTTTGAGCTCAAGCGGACGACTTCAGGCGACGATGTCTTTATCGTCCAACCTCCGAAATATGAGCAAACGGATTCCCCAGCTTCTGCATCTGCAAACCGGATGGGTTCTCGACGGATCGTTCTCCGCCGAAGGGAACATGATGGTTCGGATGGACGGAACGGACAAGTTCCTGCAATCGATAGAGGGTCAGTTCACCCTGAACGGCGGGGGAACCTCCGTGCGCGCGTCGGGTCCGGACGGAAAAACCGTTACACTTGGAAACCCATCGTTCAACACGGACGCCGGTTGGAAGACGGTAAAGCAGTCGGATGCGTCCGAAGATGGGATCCCGAATCAACTCCAGTCGGTGGAAGTCAAAAAACTTTCCGCAACATTTCCGGGTCTTGACGCACGTCTGTCCGGTCGATTGGGAGATGTTTCCTCGTCCCCCCGGCTCGAGGAACTTGCCACCTCCCTGGATGCCCGGCTGGAGCCTCTTCAGGAAAAATTATCCCCGTTTACCGAACTGGGTGGATACAGGCTGGGCGGATCGATTCATATGGATTTGTCCGGGTCGGGTGAAAAAACGATTCGTACACAGGGACGGCTCACCTCGGAGGAGCTCATCGTAACGGACCCGGAACACCGGGACATCGGTCCGTTGAACCTTACACTGCAGCAACAGTCCACCGCCGACCTGTCGGAGGACCGGTTCCGGATCGATCAGGTGAAGCTTTCCGGGGAAGAGGTGGCCGTCGAGCTTCGTAACGGTCAGGTGGTGCGCCCCCTGAAACCGGATCGAAGCCTTGAAACAGCTTGGCACGTCAGCGGCAAACTCGGGACGGTCACCCGGAAATTGTCCCCACTGCTTGCCCCGTACTACCGGCAGATGTTCCGCGAAACGGAGGTCACCCATCTCACCGGATCAGTGGACATGGACGGCAAGGAGGGAACGCTGCGAGTAAATGGGGATAAGGATGGCCTGCACGTGGAAGCGTCAGGCGGGCTCCGTGTGTCCAACCTGGTACTTGCACGAGCGGATCAGGAACCCATTCCCTTACGCGATCAACTTCTGACCCGCATCAAGAAACTGTCCTATAAGACCGGCACATCGACGGCGAGCGTTGACTCTTTTGACCTTCGCACGGACGGATTGTCACTCGACCTGAGTGCGACCGGGGCGAATCTGGATCCACCGTTTCATGTTCGTCAGCTGAATGGTGAGATTGAAGCTGATCCGGCAAAACTCCAGCCATTCATTGATCTGTATACCCGGAACCGGGACCGCTCCGCTCAGGGGCATATGCGTGCGAACATCGAAGTCACCGGTAAGGAGACGTCTCGCGGACAGATGAAGGCAAACACCCGTATGCAATTCGAGGAGATACAGGTTGCTGGACTTGAAAACGGATCGGTTGGTCCGCTGACCGGCACCCTTGAAGGATCCGGTTTTTCCATCGACCTTCGCCCGAACGAAACCAGCCGGTTCCCGGGGATCAGCCTGGACTCGGAGGTGCTGACCGCAGAAGCCACCGCAACCGCCTCCGATTTAGGAGCTGGACGCCCGTCCGCGACGACCGCCCAGATGAACGGAACCATCACGGATCCGGACCGGGCCTCGAACCGGTACCGGGCGCTGCTCGCCGGATACCGGTTGTCCGGTAAACCGGTGGATTTCGATCTTCGTGCGAAACAGACAACGAACGGGTTTGAGGTGTCGGATCACACGATTCATGCTCCATCCCTCGCCGTATCCGGCGGGGCCCTCGGCACGTCGGGCACGTCCTTCTCGAACCTCCGCTCCACCGGCGGGTTCAATTATTCCCGATCCGCTTTGAACGTAAATGGCCTGTCCGTCACGTCCGACGCCGGTACGATCTCGTCGAACGGAACGATCTCAACGGATCCATCGGGGCCCTCGAAGGTGGATCTCTCCGCAAGCATGTCGTATTCACTTGCCGGGTTGACCCCTCTTTTTCCGAACCCCGATCGATACGAGGGACTGACCGGCCAGTTGAACGGAGAGGTTTCGTTTGACGGAACACCGAACCGCATGACGGTCACCAGCAGGTTGAGTGGCGAGGACGTTTCGTACAAAGCGGAAGAATCCGGTCCCGCGCTTCTCGACGATGAGCAAATCATCCTGACGTCCAACCTGCAGCTTCAGCTTTTCAGTGAGCCGCGGCAGGTGGACCTGGAGACCTTCTCCGTCGACGGATCGATCGTCCGGCTAAAAGACGAAAGCGCTTCGGTTTCGTTCACGTCGGATCAGGTGACCTGGAGCAACTGGAATGCGAACATGTCCTATCATCCCCGGAAAGTCGGGGATTTGATGGGGCCGTTTCTCCCGGAGAATCTGACCGTAACCGGTGAGGAATGGAAAACCGTCCAGTTTCAGCTGTCCTCAGGACGTGCCACGCCGGGAACCCTCGTGGATCACATGAACGGTACCGGGAATTACGAAACGGGTACCGTAAACTGGAAGGGAGCCGAGTACAGGGGAGGCGGAGATCTCCGGCTGGACGGGGGATCGGCCGTAATCACGTATGACCTCTCATCCGAGAAGGAGGGGAAGATCACGGGTAACACAAAATTCGACCTCCGATCCGAGGCAAAACTGGAGACACCGAAAAACCGGGTTCACCGGTTTCAGTTCGACGCCCGGAACGTACGTGCGAGAGAGGAGTTGTCCGACCTGCTGCAGCGGATCCATCCCCTGTTTGCCGGAATGGGTGGCACAACCGAAGGAACCGTGGATGTTTCGGCTGATCTGAAACTGACCGGATCACTCACGGAAGAGGACCCGATGGACCGGCTGTCGGGTCCAGGACAAATACATGCCCGGAACATCGAGATTCGCTCGGGTTCATTCGCCGGTAATGTGCTCAAGCTGATTGAGAAGAAGCAGAAATGGAACGTGGACATTCCACAGGTGGCCTTCCGCGTCGACGGCCGGCGCATTCATCACGAAAAGGTAGAGATTCAACTTTCCGACCACCGTTTGACCTCCACTGGATGGGTGTCCCTTGACGGGAAATACAATATCGACCTGCTAATCCCGGTCACCGACGAACTTATACAGGAATACAAACAGCTCAAATCACTGCGTGGCACGCGGCTGACCCTTCCCGTGTCGGGGCAAGGAAAAAACGTATCCTTGGATTTCGAAACCTTTCTGAAGAACGCATTTCAAAAAGCGGGGGAACGGCAGATCAGGGATCAGCTGGAAGGTCTGTTTAATTAAGAACGTTTTATCCGGGCACTGATGCTCAGGAAAACGAAGATGATCAGAGGTCCATCGCCGAGCACAATTTTTACAAAGTGACAGGAGCAACAGGGCGTGGGTGTGTGATTTACAGGTGCAGATGAATATAATATGTCTCTTCTTGCTTCAGACAGGAATTTCTTCAAACATTCGGTAAAGGAACATGATCCAGTCTTCACGAATGAACCGGCGATCTACTTCATTGGTCCTGCAATACGTTTTCCTTCTTTCTTGTTTGATCTTTATCACGGGTACCGTTCGAGGGAATTCCCCAAAGCAATGGGTTGTGGATCAGACGGCGGAGTGGAAGGCGTACGCCGATTCCGCCGGGGCGTTTTCCCTTAAATCCGGTTCGGTACATCCGAATTCCGCGGACGCACGCTTTACGAGCAAACTAAAATTATACGCCGAAAAACGGCAACCGGCTGCCGTCACGTTCACGCAGACACCAGAATGGACCGGCTGGACGCAACAACACGTCGAACCGAAACGAGGTTCGGACGCCCCCATTCTCCTGGTCACCGGCGAGGACGATTACTGGTACCTCAATGCGCTGAATGGAGGCGGACCGTACAGCGTATGGCACAGCACGGACATGGAAAACTGGGAACTGCATAAAAATACGATTGGGAAAGACTGGGTCACCACTGCCGAATACGCGGAAGGCATCTTTTTCGTTTATTACGACGAGCCGAACGATCAGGATCCCCACCTGGTCCTGACGAAAGACCTGACCAATAAAAAGAAACAGGAGAAAGGGGAAGCATTTGCCGATCCTTCACACGGATCGGACATGGGGGTATTCCGTGCCGCCGACGGCTCCTTTCACATGTTTTACGAAGACTGGTCACCGATCGATGCCTCCAGTCATAGCTGGGATTCACCGCTTGCCGGCCATACCTCCAGTCCGGACGGCATCAAGGGATTCACGCCTCACAAGCATCCCGCGCCGATAGACGAACGCACCGCTCCGCTGCCGGAATTCGGCACGTTCGGTCACCCGTCCGGCAAGTTGAAGTATCACAAGCACAACCCCGAACAGGACGCCTTTGGGGATTACACGATGATCAAGATCGGTGATCGGTATTACCTCTTCTGTGATTACGAGCCGGCGGACGGTCCGATGCGACTGGCGTACTGGGTGAGCGACTCCCTGTACGAACCGTTTGAATGGGGCGGCTCCATGGGGAAGGGGTTTCATCCCGATCCGTCGGTCGGGTTTGCGGAAGGAAAATTTTACGTGCTGGCTCAGGGCCACAAAGATTTTGTCAGTCCGGGTCCCTGGACGAAGAAGGTAAGCGCCCGGGTCGGGGTCGACACGAACGGGGACAAATCGGTGGATCAGTGGATGGACTGGCAGGTCGTTCAACCCGAATACCGCCGAAAGCCCGGCTTCGCCCGTATCGTGGAGGAAAGCCCGGCCGGCATCGACCTCTCCTCGCTCCCCGCCGGACAGGGGTTCCGGTTTGAATTCAAAACCAGCGCTCCCTCGTCCGACGCCCCGAAGCCGGCCATCGATTCGGTCAAGATGACCTTCGAATAACCATCCCCTGGTCGAGAGACCTTCGGTCAGGTGCATATCTTTCCAGAGCCGTATGAACTCCTCCCTCTTTTTTTAACAATAAACTCAGGATACAGACGAAATCGATGAGAAACCGAACGTTCGCACTGTTGTTGACCTCCTTATCTCTCGTCTTGATGACGTTAGGGAGTGCGGTAACACGTGCTGCGGACAAGCGGAAAGAGCTTGAGAAACTTACGGACCGGATTGACACGGAGCTATACAAACAGTCCGAAAAAGACGTTCGGGCTTCACTGGACCGACTGATCGAAAAGTACTGGCAGCCCGGTGACGAACTCAGGGTAAACTTCGACCACGACACGGAAACGAAAGGTCGGCCGTCTCTGTGGTTTCGGGGCTATGAAATGCTGGGGGACGAAACGTATTTGAAGGCGGGCCTGGATTTTGTGGACGAACTTCTCGAGACGCAGCAAAGCAGTGGTATGTTTTCCACGAAGCCGCGTCTGATAAGGGGAGGCGATTCGGAACCCGGCGGCAGTGTGGGTCGCATAGAGGACCGATATCAGTTTGCCCAGTTCGTGCTGGTCTGTTACGCGTATAAGCTGACCGGTGATCAGAAATACCTCGACGCGGCGCTGAAGCACGCGGAGGCGATTCGTCAGCTGCAGAACCCGGATGATCACGACGACTGGCAGGGGCCGTGGCCGCACAATTATCACACGCAGAAAACCCCTCCGGAAGAAGGGGGTGGGTCACAGTCTGAGCCCGGTTACATGCTCAATGACTTTGCCTCGACCGCCTGCATGCAGACCATGATTATGGCCTATAAGCTGAGCGGTGAGGAGAAATACATCGAGCGGATCAACCGTCTACCCGAATACATCCTGGAAGCGAATATAGGCCTGGGAAACGTGCGTGGCTGGCGGGGCCAGACGGACGTGTACAATCGCTTTACCTGGCATCGACATTTTGAGGGGTCCCTCATTGACCCGCGGAACTTCAACCGGTTTGCCGCGCCGATGATGACGTACTTTGCCATGGTTACGGAACGAAAAGCTCACCTGAACATGGTTCGAGAAGGGTATAACTGGCTGAAGAGCGTGGAGAGAGAGGGTCATGACAACTATCAGTATGGCTACGGAATGGATGGAACAGGAGGATGGGCGTACAAGTACTCGTTTGACGGACGTGAAGCGTTTACCGGGAACTACTACACCGTGCTGCACCCGGCGTTTCATATACGTGCTAAGGTGTGGCTGGATGCGACCGAACAGGTGCTCGGTGTTGCAGAGGGGGGCGGTCTGGACGCGGTACAAAACTGGCTGGGCGATCCACGTCCGGTGAAATACAATCAGCAACAGTACCTGGACGCTCGCCTGGCGGCCGCCCGCCGAGTGACCGATGACCGATTGGAAGTGCCAGTTTCACCCGGCTGGCAGGAGTCCTGGGAGAAAAGAAACTTTCTGGAACGGGTGCGGGAGCGACCGGCAAAGCCCGCCAAACAGAATTTCGATGGCGATGGAGGTGGCGATGGAAAATGGGTCTGGGGGCTGCGAAGGACCCCCGGCTGGGCGGCCTGGCAGTACGTGTGGGACGTACGATTGGCACGTGGAGAGATTGATCCGGACACCGCCGCGTGGGGTGGACGGGCCCTTTCGATCCTGTCAACCCAGGGCCACCGTCCGGTGACCCCCTCGTGGGATATGCTGTTTGACCTGCCGAGTATTGCCGTGGAGTCTCGAAGTTGGCTTGATATCCCGATCGAGGACACGATCACGCCGGTGAAAGAGGTTGAATTAAAACCTGAGACAATAACGCTAAGACCCGGTGAGTCCCGGGAGATCCACGTCGAGTTCACCCCCGCGAATGCAACCACGACGACCGGGGTATGGCGCGTGGAGTCCGTCCGTGATCCGAGGGTCTGCTGGATTCAGCCCCATATGGACGTGAAGATCGATCCATTTGAGAGGCAAGCCGTATACCCGGCGGAAGGAACGGTGAAAGTCCACGCGGGTACGCCCCACCGTGACCGAAAGGCAACGATCACCTTCACCACAACCGATGGACACCTCGTGGGCTCCTGCAAGGTAAGAGTGGAACCGTAAAGGGAATAACAGAAAGTTCACAGGACGCAGAAATAACCAGACCCTTTCTGAAAAGGGGCGTATGGATCGACATGCGTCAAACAAGTTCCTGTAGAACATCATAATCACGTCTTCTATAGAGGGTTGTCAGGAATGGGTGGTAGGCCGACCCGGCCCATACCGGAGCAACGATATGTCAACACGTCCTCTGACAAAAAAGCAACATTGACCCCGGGGGCTGTTCCAGCGTTCTTTCGATCACACTCCGATCGATCTCGACGAAGATCATAAGCAGTTGGTTGAGTGGCCATTGATTTGGAATCACGTCCGGAATCAACGATAGTGAGGAATCTTTGCGGGCCGAATTGGTCGTTCAGTTCATTTCAATAATGTTTCCCCGGCCGATGACACCATCAGTTCCGCCAGACAGGTTCAAGTATCACGGGAGTCCAATACGTAACAGAGTCGTGATTTTCGGCGTCCATCTTTTCATTTTCCTCCTGATTACAGCAGGAATGCCCGCAAACGGGAAACCGGTCGATCAACAACCGGCGGATCTATACGTTGCCCCGGACGGAACCGTACAGAACGACGGAACGAAATCGAACCCGCTTCCCACGCTTCGGAACGCACGAAAAGCGGTTCGGGAACGGCTGTCAGACGGACCCGACGACGACCTGGTCGTGCAGATTGCAGGAGGGCGTTACACGTTGCGTGGTCCGATGAAATTCGGCCCGAAGGACGCACCTTCCTCGGATCATCGAGTCATCTATCGGGCGGCTCCGGGCGAGACCCCCGTCTTCAGCGGCGGCCGGCGAATCAGTGGATGGGAGGAAAACGCCGATGGAAGCTGGTCGATGACGCTCCCGTCCGTACGGGACGGGAACGAAACGTTTGACGAACTGTTCGTCGACGGACACCGGGCGCAACCGGCACGTTATCCAAACGAGGGCACATTACGCATCGAAACAATCGGACCGGACCGTCGGACTCGTTTTACGTTTTACGAAGGAGATGTTCCCGATTCCGCGGACGGCGATCAGCTCAGGTTGCTATACTTCCACGACTGGTCGATCTCCCGGGTGCCGGTGGCGTCGATCAACCGGTCCGATCGTCAGCTGACCACGGCGTTCGACGTCGGCCCCGACGCCTCCCATTACAAAATGGGTCATTTTACGGATCATCCCCGGTACGTTCTCACCGGAGACGTTGATTTCGTCGACCGGCCCGGGGAATGGTTTCTCAATGAAGAGACCGGAAAACTGACCTACTATCCGCGGAAAGATCAGGAACCGGGGGAGGTACGCACCACCGTGCCGGTGGCACGGTCGCTGCTGGAAATAAGCGGCACGCCGGATGAACCGGTACGAAATCTGTCATTCCATGGACTGTCCTTTCGGCACTGCAGCTTTCCCCTGCCCGAAAAGGGATACGCGGCAGGACAGGCCACGGGACACGACGATCGTACGAACGGCGACTCCGGTCGAACCTTCGTGGACCCCGCTATCCAGATCGACTTCGCCCGGCAGGTCGTGTTTCGAAACACCGAAATCGCACATGTCGGTGGTGGGGGCATCTGGTTTCGTCAGCAGAATCGGCAGTGCCGGTTGATCGGTTCCACCGTTCAGGACACCGGAGGCAACGGCGTGATGGTCGGAACCGGTTCGCATAACGCCCGCCGAGTGACCGCGAATGCACTGGTGGTTAACAACCATGTTGACACCCCGGGACAACGGTTTTTCGGCGCCGTCGGCATCTGGGCCGGCATCGTTCGGGACGCTCGAATCATGCACAATCACGTCAGCAACACGCCCTACACCGGAATTTCGCTCGGCTGGCAATGGAACCCGACGCCAACACCGGCCGCACGGAATCGCGTATCCTACAACCACATTCATCACGTCATGCAGACCCTGTCCGACGGGGGAGGCATCTACACGCTGGGCCGGCATCCCGACAGTGCGTTGCGTGGAAATTACATTCACCACGTCCCGGAGGCCGCGGGTCGCGCGGAATCCAACGGCATGTTTCTTGACCAGGGGACGAAAGGGTTTCGCATCGAGCACAATGTCATTGAACAAACCTATCATTCTCCCCTCCGGTTTCACCAGGCCCACCAGAACCTCGTCCGGCTGAACCTGCTGCGCCGTCGAACAAAGAATACGCCGGTCATTCGTTACAACGCCACGCCGAAACACCGGATCACCCGACGCAACAACACCGTGATTACCCGGGAAGACGAACGCCCTCCCGGTGTTGAGAATCAAATCAACGAAGCGGGCCCGAAACCGGAACTACTGGAACAGATCGGCGATTAACCGAAATCCGGGATGGGCATGAAATTCAGAAGGAGGATGAAGCAGATGCACGTACGAATGAAACGTGATTCAGCATCAAGTGATGTTCAAATCGCACGTTCTCACCAGTCCGATAGTGGAATCAGTTCCGGAGGAGCCCCTGAATCAGCGGAAGGGTCAAGGACCACCGCCAGTCGCTCCCCGGTTCCGGACGGGACGGTGCAGCGGAAACCGATCATCCGCGTGCCTTCGTTCGTTGCATCATAAGATCGTGGGGGATCCGCTGTGTTGTAAGTCGTCAACTCCGCCCGCTCCGGCGCGAGTACCTTCAGCTGGATCGTTTTACCATCTTTTGTAAGAATCGCCTCCCGTGATGAACGGACGTCCACCTCGGCGCGCGTGACCATGCCCCAGCGCACGGTTGCTTCTCGGTCGAGTACCCGGATCTGATCCTGTATGAGCGCGGTTCCATCCCGTTCAAGTGCCACCCCACGAACCGCGCGGTTCAACTGTCCTTCGTACACCGGGCTCATATCCACCACCGTATGGGCCCTGGGAAACGAGAGGGACGTTTGTCGTATCGGAGCGTGTCCGCCGACAAGCTGATGTTGGTCGTTTACCACCAGTGTGTTGTGGCTTTTGTTGTTCAATCGAAACACCGTCCACCGTTCGCTGTCCTGACTACTGTTCCACAGGTCCACCCCCGCCGATTCAAGGGAGTGATAACTCTGTGCGCCGAGGTCGGTTGCCCATCGTTCCCCCTTCGTGTCATAGACGAAGGTCCCGATATCCATGTGGGCGTGATTGGTGGACGGGGACCCGCCTTTCACCGCAATAAATGCATCGTTTTTATTCCACCCGGTCCGGTGAAAGCTTACCGGGGTTTTTCCTCTCGATCTCCAGTGAAGTGTATCGGGTTCCGGTACCTCGTCCGGAAACGGTGTTCCCCAGATCAAAAAGAACGGAAACAGTCGTCCACCTTCTTCTCCATCCGCGACACGCGGGAGTGTCCAGCGCAGCAGAGCAGGGTCGTTCGTTTCTCGGGCGAACCATGCCACCGCCGGCGTAAGACCCGGCTCCCGGCCACCGTCCGAATAATTAAACTGAAAACCGGACGGCCCCTGTACGTGCAAAAAATACGACCCGGTTTCCATGAATCCCTCGAGGTCTGATCGACCAAAATCCGTGCCCAGTGCCTTCCGGAGGGCGTCCAGGAACAGCACGTTGTAGGTGGTACCGTACGACCAGTAGCCGGGACCTTCCGGATACGCTCCATCCGGGCTGTACTGGTTCATGGCGCGTGGAATCTTCTTCACCGCTCTCGTGATAATCTGTTCGGCCAGCACGCCATGCTGTTTTCCGATTGCCAGTGCCCCGAGCGTCAACCCCCCGTGACAGACCTGGTTCCAGTTGTTCGTCGTATTCACCCACCACCCGCCGTCCATCGACGGTTTCAGCCCCTTTTCGACGATGGCCGATCGAATGACGGATCGCTCATCGTCGTCCAGCGCACCGAACAGCCAGTCGTATCCAATGGCGAGGGCGGCGGTCATTTCCGCTACGTCCAGGAAATGGCTCGGATTCCAGTCACTGAAGTTCGACGCGGCAAGCAGTTCCTTTTTCGCCTGTTCGAGAAACCGGTCCTTCCCGGTCAACCGATAGGTCAGGGCCAGGTGCGTGATCCGTCTGAGGTACGTCCGGGACACGCCCAGCAGCCGTTTCCCGGTCTTCTTTCGTTCGAGTGGCTCCTTCCCGACCATCTCTTTCGCCCGTTTCCGCACCTGTTCAAATACCGTCCGGGACACCCGATCGTCGGAGATCGCCTGCCGGATCCTCCTGATCTCACTCCGCTCAAGAAACAGGCGGGGATGTTCGGACGACAGCGAAGAAAGACGATCCCGCACCTGCTCTTTGACCGACGATTCATCCGCCCGGACCGAAACCATAAGGGTTAGATAGCTCGCCAGTCCCGCAACCGTCAAAAAAACCGTCCCGCATCGAACAGCCGGCCTGATTCTGAACAATATCATCAATTCAGCTCCCTCAAATCTGAAGTAAAAAAGCGGAGAACCTGAGCCAACCCCGCACCCACCAGGGAAGAGATCGTCCAATCAGTTCGTTCATTCACGATCAAACCCTCTGAAATAGATACAATAGTCGAAAACCCATTCACCTTCCAATGGATCTGCCATCCGAACCGGTTCGCCCATTGCATCGGAACTTCTTTACGAATAGAAATCGAGTAGGCTTCCCAAGATGCCCTATTCCTCATCCGGACGTAACTCGCTCAGGTCGAAATCCAGAATGACATAACCACTCCCCTCTTTCCTCCCGTTCGGATCGGCCGTGAACGAAAGAATACCTTCGTTTTGCAACAGCCGACGATCGTGTTTGCTTACATCATTTGAGGTGAACTTCTGTCCGGTCAACGAGATCAACTCCCGGTCCCGCCAGCGATTCTCCGCCCCGGAGACGTAACAGCGAAATCCCTTTCCGGAGGCCCAGTATATAAAGGCCGTATCGGATTCATCCAACACAATATTCGGACGATTCACGGACAGCCCTTCGGGTAATTCCAGCGGGCCGCTGCTGTGCCAGTTTCCTTCCACGTCCCGCCAGTAATGATAGAACCGCTGGCGATCCCGTATCCGCTGTGGCGGGCCATGCTGAAGAGATTCCGGCTTGAACGTTTCCGGTAATTTGTACAGAACAACATGAGGTTGGTTACGGGAATCAAGCGTCATGGCACACTGATTCATCACCCAGGAGTACACGGGAATCTCACGCACCACCAGGCCCGGATCGTCGATGACAATCGCATCATTCTTCCGCAGGTCGGCAACCTGTTTGCCCGCATTGTTCATCCATGTTCGCCCCTCATCGTCGCTGTACGCGTAGTGAAGATCATGATTGCTGGCCCAGGACCTGCTCTTTTCACGGTAAATCCAGGTAATATGCAGCCGATCGTTTCGATCAAACAACACGTCGTGAAGATAGGCATTTCGCGACGTGCTGCCGTTCCACGGTGGGTATTGTCCATCGGGCCCAAACAGGCGGGTCGATAACACATCCCACTCCCCCTTCTCGCTTTCGTAACGAGACAGGACCGTTCGTCCGTGCCCGCTTGATCCCGACCGATACAAAAAATAGAGTCGTCCCTGACTGTTGTTGAAAAACCGGGGGTATGTAACGTTCTGCGGCGCCTCGGGAGCCAGTGGCTGTTTCGGTTCAAAATCGTCTTTCGAAATCTTCCGCGGGGGATCGGTAAGAAATCCCTTTCGGGTCTTTGTGTATCGCAGGTCGTTGTTATGGTGGTCCCAGGAGAGGTGCAACCGACCGTCGCCCGGGCTGATTCCGATCACCGTATTTCGGTGACCGTCCTTCGGGTTGATACTCAGGGTATACGAGGGAAGGCGCACGGCCTGAACGGTGTGATTGTTCAGGTTGCGACGCATGACCTTCAGGATCCCGTCATGATCCCAGTAAATGGAATACTGGTAGTTCCCATAACTGATGATTTTGTCCTGATCAAATGACGCCCAGTTAAAATGAGGCCAGGCATTACGATCTACTGTAATTGAACGTTCCGGCTTGACCCTGCTTTCCTCCGCTCCGGCGAATTGAGCCAGGGAGAACAGAAGAATCGATACGGAGCATAAAAGCGTGGTCTGAATCCTCATAACCCGATTTTCCTTATGGAAGATGGTGCCTCAATTCCTTCGACGTTCATCAAACCCATGCGCCGAAAACAATTCTAAACGATGTGTCCTGAATAAGGAAGTTTCCAGGCATCCCGATCAAGTGAGAACGGCATCAAGCGAATGACGCAAAGACCGTTATTGTTCGCCCGTTCGCGGCATACCGGCTGCGGGATGTATTCTGCCGAGGGCTTCTTCAATCTTCCGTAGCAAACGCCTTTTTCGCTTCCGGAAGATCTTCTTCGTAACCATTTCATTCCCGGACGCCTGCACCTGCTCGTCCTCCTCCAGTTTGAAAGCGTGTGCAAAGTTGTCTTTCACCGTATTGCCCCGTACCTGATCCTTTTTGGACCCGAGCATGATCCAGGAGGACCGATCGTTCCAGGGGTTGTACACGACGTTGTTTTTGATGGTCGAGTTCTGCGCGTCGTACAGACTGATGCCGTGCCAGTGCCTGGCGGCCACAATGTTGCTTTCGACATGAAAATTGACAAGCGGGCCATCGAAAAATCCAATCCCCTGCAGGGACGCAGCCAGCGGATGATCCCAGTTCTCGTGGTTATGGATAACGTTCGAACGAACCGATACGTTTTTCACCTCTCCCGTTCCTTTGTTGAACAGAAAACACTGAATCGCATCGTCGTGATTTTCATCGCCGTCATCCGGACCCGCGAATGCGTTTTTTATGATATTGAATCGAACATTCACTCCATCCCTCATCACCCGAATGCCATCCCCCGAAAAGTTACGGATGACGTTTCCCGTGCAACTGGAATGAAACGAGGCCATATTAATGCCAAACCGGGTATTCAGCACATAGTTGTTTCGGATAACAAGGTTCCGCCCGTGCCGTCCGGCCATGATGCCATTGTTGGCCTCCTTCCATTGTTCCACCGTCCAGCCGGACGAATCCCGGCCTGTAAACACAAAGCAG
>CAYXQY010000036.1:0-25371 GCA_964466525.1 uncultured Planctomycetia bacterium | reverse complement strand
GACATGCGTACGAGACGCTCGGGGCACCGGAAGCGTTTCTGAAAGCGGTGGACGAGGCGGGACACACCTCCACGCAGGCAAATCGGGAGGCCCTGTATTCTTTTTTTATGGACAAACTGAACCGTCCGGGTCCGGAGGAGGAAATCGACGTCGATGTGCTGTCCGAGGAGCAACTGACGGTGACCGAAACGGGTCAGGTGGTTACCGCCCGGGACAGCAGAACGGTGTACGACCTCAACCGGAAGGAAACGCAAGCGAAACTGAAGCACCTGGAATCGTCACGAAGCAACCTCGAACAGCACCTGTCTGTCGTTCGTCGTGAAGCCCGAAAACGGTCCGGTTTTCAACAACCGGCCGACGCTCAGGAAGCGGTGTTGACCGGACGTATCGAACGGGACGGATACGTCGTGGAAAAATTCGTTTTGAAAGCAACCGACCGTACGTTTACTCCGTTCCTGCTGATGCGACCGGACGGGGACCGGCCCCATCCGGGTTTGCTGTACCTTCACCCGGATGGAAAAGCGGCGGAGGCCAAACCCGGGGACGAGATGGAAGCACTGGTACGGAAGGGATACGCCGTGCTCGCGCCGGATTTGATGGGACGGGGGGAAACCGGTCCGCCGGACGTCGAGTCCGTGAAAGTTCGGGCGCGCAACGGTCTTTCACACAACATGTGGTTTGGATCGTTGCAGGTCGGTCGGAGTCTGGTCGGGATCTGGGCCGGACAGGTTGTTCGATGTGCGAAATATCTGGCGAACCGGTCCGATGTCCGGGGGGATTCCACCACCGCTATCGCCCGGGAAGCCTCAACCGTGACCCTCTTACACGCGGCGGCGTTTACCGGGGTCGTCGACCGGATCGCCTTCATCCATCCGTTGCTTTCCTATCGATCCCTCGTGATGAACCGGTTCTACCGGCCGGATCTCATTCATTCCGGCGTCGCCGGCGCCCTTGAGGCATATGACCTGCCCGACCTCATGGCGTCGATGGGCGGCCGACCACTATTGGTGGTGAATCCAATCGATCATCGAGGGAACCGTGCGGAACCGGCAAGGGTGGGTGACACGTACGAGGTGGTGAAAAACGCTTACCGCGAGCGTAACGCCGGCTCGTCTCTTTCGATCAGGGTGACGGATCCGGACCGGACAAAGCAGGTCCTGCAAACATGGCTGGAACGGTGAGGTTGGAAAACGGCATACGGCAGAGAGGCGAAAAGACGTTCGGTTTTCGTGAGCCGGCGCGCGACGTAATCAGTTTGTTTTTTGAGCGTCACTCCGGAATGGAACCGGAGGCAGGCCCTTCCCTCTGGTATGGATTCTCCCTGCTCAATATCTTCTCGGCCGGGGCGTAAATTGTTCCGCACATACTGGCAGGCGGGTGCCCGACATCGTCCCGTACCTGGACCCTGCTTACTTACTCATCGTCGTTCCGGACCCGCTCGTATTCTTTGTTCACCGCTCTATCCCCCCACCGTTTCAGCACCGCTTTCAGTGCCGCATCCGATTCCGGAAAACGGCCCTGATCGTTCGTTTCCACGATCCACCGGTGAAGAATGGTGCGCAATCGGCCGAGCGCCATCTGGTGTTTTCGTTTCGAGGAGTGAATTAGGTTTTCTGTTTCGTGGGGATCCTGCTGCAGGTCGTACAGCTCTTCCGCCGGTCGATCCTCGCTGACGAACCGGGACTGGACGCTATTTAGTTTTCCTTTTTTATAGAGCTGCTTTAATACCTTCATATAATCACGACCGTCCCGGTACTGCGGTTGCAGATACGGTCGATCGGTCATGAAGTTGCGAATGTACTTGTAGCGTTTGGTCACGACCGCCCGGATACGGTCGAGGGTATAATCGCACCGATCCCTGGCGGCGATGACGTAGTCCCGGTGATAATCAGGGGCGAACATGTCCCGTCCCTGCATGTGCTGCGGAATGCTGATACCGGCCTGGCTGAGGGACGAGGGACCGAGGTCGATGCCACTCACCAGGTCATCCCGCGCCTTCCCCTCCGGTACACCGGGGCCCGCGACAATCAGGGGAACATTGATACCCCCTTCGTACAGGAACTGTTTGTGGCGGGGCAATCTCATGCCGTGATCGGAGAAGAAATACACGATCGTACGGTCATAGATTCCGTCCCGCTTCAGGGCGTCGATGATATTGCCCAGAATCTCATCCATTTTCAGAATGGTGTCGTAATGGTGGGCGATCTCCTTTCGGTATACGGGGTGATCCGGGTAATAAGGGGGAACGGGCACCTCCGAGGGATCCACCTTTTTGGGGGCGTTTCCTTTTTTACCTCCCCGGAGCTGAATCTGTCCGAAAAACGGCTGCCCGTCGTTTCGACCCGACCAGGCCGAACCGTTCTTCGCTCCTTTAAATCCGTTTCCTCCGTTCCGATCGTACAGGTTGGATTTGTCGTACACGAAATTGTAATGGAACTTCCCTTCGTTGAAGGTATAGTATCCCGCTTTCCTGAAGATTTCCGGAATCGTCTGCACGCCGAGATAATTCGGGTCCCATTCTTCCATCTCAATACCACGCCAGGTTTCGAAGGAACTGTAGTGTTCGTGGGCACCGATCGTTGTCTGATACATGCCCGTAATCACGGCCGATCGTGTCGGGGAACAGACCCCGGCCGGCATGTAGGCCCGATCGAATCGAACACCACGTTCGGCGAGAGCATCGATGTTGGGGGTGTCGACGACATCGTCTCCGTAACAGCTCATCCACGGGTTCGTGTCCTCCAGGTATACCCAGAGGATGTTCGGCCGGCGCTTGTCCTTCGGGAGTGAATCACCGGCAAAAATCGGCTGGACACTGATAACAAAAAACAGTGGAAGCATCACGGTGATCAGAAATTGATCTGTTTTGCTCATGACGTGTTCAGTTAATCAAGGAGACGTTGGTTCAGGAAAACACCCGAGGGACCGACGAAACATCTCAGGACTTATAACAAATGATACATGCAAATGTTTCTCCGTATAATCAGAAAGAATGGAGGTTCATCCGTGGACCCTACCCGGTTTTTCGTGCGTTCTGT
Source organism: uncultured Planctomycetia bacterium (assembly GCA_964466525.1). Lineage (GTDB taxonomy): Bacteria > Planctomycetota > MHYJ01 > CAYXQY01 > CAYXQY01 > CAYXQY01. Next base: position 22,333 of record CAYXQY010000036.1, on the reverse strand, counting down.
GTTCCGTTCGTATCTCATCCGTATTGAAAGCAGATGAACAGTGTTTATTTATCAGGGTTCTGGTATTTGAATTCAACACACCCGGCGTCCGTATTCACCCGTACCCGCGGGAACGAGAGGGTTCAGAGTCATTGCGAAGTATCGATTTTGAAGTCGAACAGGGACCGCCCGGGATCTGGAGCATGAAGAAAAGACAGTGGCAAAGGACGGTTCATCCCGCACGCACAAGCTGGATGTGTCGGTGTCGGAGAAGAACCGAAGCAAACGTCGATGCCCCGATTCCGATAACCCAGCAGTTTTTTCTCCGAACGTTGACGTTGTTCCTACCTGCCACGGTGCACAAACGTTTTTAACAGCCAGGTTCTTCGCGTAGAATGGAAGTGGTCAAAAATCCGTGGCAAAAGTATCACAGGCATTCTTGCCTGTGAAAATCTCCATGTTCTTGTTCCACAGAAAGGAATATCTGAGTTACACTTCTCACACAATCACCTCTCGACCGATGCCCCCACGGTTTTTTGACCACTTGGTAACTGGTCAAAAATCCGTGGTATACCGGGAACGAAAGCACCCATGTCCTTCCGAACAGTTCATGGAGCCTTCGACCTCTGTATTGTTGGCCTGTGAGTCACCGGTATAGACCCGTTTCTACCGTACCCTGAAAATATAACGAGACACGCATCGATAAAAAAAAACGGAGCCCCGAAGGTCACAGAGGGGCCATACACGAGTACGGAAATTAACCATTCTAATCCGGCCCCTCTCTCACGTTCGGGGCTCGGATAAAATCGAACCGGTCCGAAACCCGTTGCGTCATCGAATCGATGGTATCAATCCGTTCGCATTCGGACAAATAATGATTCCTTCCCATGGATTTTTGACCAGTTACACCACTTGCCGTAAAATAAAGAATTCTATGTTTTTCAACCGGAAATCGTTATCGTCAGGATGTATATCCGTATAACCTCGATCACCTGCCGGAGTCATATTCGCCTGATTTATGGCATGGGTTTCGTAGCCCTTTTTCTGCTGGCGTGGTCGGTCACCCTGTCCGGGAAAGCGGGTGCGAACGGAGCAATTGTGGACGAGTTCGAGTCCGCCAAAGAATGGCGCATAGCAAACGACCGGACGCCGGGCGACGTACGGTCCCAAAATGGTCGACTGATTGTGAACGACCATGAAGGAGGGGAGGAGACCTGGGGCTGTGCCGCGTACCGGCAATTCAAGAGCGTGAACCTCGATGAGCTTCCGTTCTTCGTCGTCGACGTCGCCGGGATGACCGATCGGTTCGTGGTAAAACTCATCTACGCCGGCGAAAAAGAACGCATTATTAAACGCAACCGTACGGGGCCTGTGGCGGTGGACATTCCCGGTGTGACGGGGTGGGAAGGCACCGGTCCGGTGTCCGTGGGCCTGTACGCACTCGGTCCGGGAAGCCGGGTGGCGTTCGAACGGATGGCATTCAAAAGCCAGCTCTCGCCCGAAGAAGAGAACGCCCTGCTTCCAACACCTCCTGAACCCGTTAAGCGCATGCCCGATCACGCGGGTCTTGAGGCGCTTGCGGAACGGGAGGGGACGACGCCGAAACCACCGGATCCCACCGTGGGTGAGCGGACGATTTATCCGGATCCGGGAACCGGAAGGAACGTATGGCGACTCACGGCCCATCCCGGCATCGATCGGCACGAGTATTACGACATTCGAGCGTGGAACAATACCGGTGAACTGATCCTGTTTATGTCGGAGCGAAGGGGAAATAACTGGTGGTTGATGGACGCCGACGGGACGAATATCCGGCCACTTCCCGAACCGACGGACGGTGGCTCCCGCGGCAAACCGAGATGGAGCCGCGCCCACCCGTATTCCGTCGTATTTTCCCGTCCCGGAGACGATGAAATCAGGGTGGTTCGAATGGATGTGCGGGACGGCGACGTGACGCAACTCGTCACGGTTCCTGAACCGCGTGTGCGTGAGGATGGACGGAAATACAATGGCCTCGAACCGCCGCATCCGGACGGGGAGTGGTTTCTTCTGCGATGGGGCGGTCAGGACCGACACAAAACGTTTGCCGTCGCCGTGGATCGTACGACCGGAAACTACCACGAACTGGACCTCCAGCTGCCGGCACACCGGCTTCGGTTTACCCGCCATCCCAACCATTCCATTTATTACAACTCCAATCAAACCCTGACCGGAGAAAAGACCCGGACCGAATGGGTTGTAACGCTGGACGGCGAAGAGCGGCGGTTGCCGCGTTCGGGCACTCACCCGGACTGGACCCCCGACGGCTCGCTCATGGCCGGTTTTAAAGGAGGGCGAATCTGGCTCATTCCTTACGATGGAAGCGAACGCCGGGAACTCGTCCGGACGTATACGGGAGGACATGGCGGGTACAGCGTCACGACCGGCGACTATCACGTTGGCGACGCGACGAACGACGGTCCGTACCGGAACCGTATTTTTGTCACAAATGTACACACCGGGGACCTGGAGGTCCTGTCCTACCATGGCGCATCGTATAAATCGTGGTCTTCCGGTTACGCCGACCCGGAAGCGACCCACCCATCCCCGGTTTCAAGCCCGGACGAAACCAAGATACTGTACGACTCCGACCTTCTGGGCCAGCCGGACCTCTATATGGTGGTCTGGAAGCAGCCGGACGCGCCACGAAACGTAAAGTTCAGCAACGGCATCCTGAGCTGGGAGCCCCCTGTCATGAAGCAGGAGCTGGCGGGATATAACGTGTATCGACGGCGTAACGAAACGTGGAAGAGATGTCGGGATCAGGTTCAAGGACGACGAGTGACCGGTCTCGAAGACGGCCGATACGCCGTTTCGGCGCAGGAACATTCCGGTCTGGAGAGCGGATTCCGCGTCGCCGGTGAAAACAACCTGACCACCCGCAGGAGCGGGCCGGATCCCCCGGAGGCACCCACGGTTGAGAAAACGGAACGTGATCACGTCATCCTGTCCTGGTCGTCCGTTTCCGGACCCGTTTCTCACTACAACGTATACGCTGTTCGGAACGGAAGCGAGCGGACTCCGGAGGACATACCGTCTCGAGCGACGCTGGTCGGGTCACCCGCGTCCCCTCGTTTCGTGGATTGGGGATTACGGTCGGACACCACCTACCATTATCGTATCACCGCCGTGGACGCGCAGGGCAATGAATCGACGCCGGGACCGGTCCGTGAGATCAGAACAGATCGGTAAGATTAGGCGAGGCATGGGGAGAAGGGTGGAGAAATGTTTTCAGTCTCGCGCTTTTCTGAAGAAGGAACCAGTGAACCGGTGCCGTTTCAGGTAGACCACTCATTCGAAAGCCCGGAACAACCCATCCGGTTTGGATTCAGTGCGTTCGAGCATGGTGAACGCGTCCGAACCTGATCTTTGCCTCCTTCGTACAGGAACTGCCTGCAGGGGAATCTCATGTCGTGACAAGAGAAGAGATACACCTCCTGGTGTCGATTCCGTCCCGCCACGTAGCGCCGGTATTTTCTCCGGTCGGCTTCGTTCATTGTTGAATTATCATATGTGTTCCTTCATGATCAGGAATGACCCTTCTGAAGAAGAATTCAGTAACGCCTGACAACAATTAATTCACAGAATACACCATCCGATGTCAGTGAGAAATACTCTCTACACAGAGTGTCTGTCGTGTATGATCTCCGTCCTGATAGTGGCAATCGTTCTTGTTACCTCCGGTACGGAAGTCCGGGCATCCGACGACGACGGGGCCCCCGGGAAGTTGCGAATCATGGTGGACAAGACGTACCGTGAATTCAACGAGGAATTACCCCTGACGGAAGAGCAGGTGGGCAAGATTGCCGACGCCGGGTTCAACGTGGTGGTGCCCCGGAAAGGAGCGTCGGATCTTTCCTACCTGGAGAAGGCCGCCGGGTGGGCCGACGACCACGATATTTCATTTATGCCGTGGATGCGAGGGTACAAACCGCCCGGGGACGGCCCGAAAATGGTCTGGGCCGATGGGACGGTGACCCCCATTACCAGTCCGCTATCGGATCATCTCTGGGACTGGCTGACGCGCCGGATGACCTCGTATGCGAAAATCAGTACGCGCGTGGATTCGTTCATGGGGGTGTTTCTTGATTACGAAATTTATCAGAACCCCAAGAACGGCAATGCGTTTTCCCTGTCGTACGACCAACGGACCCTGCAAAAATTTGCCGAAGCGCAAGACGTGGACCTCCCCTCGCTGGACCCCGGGGAACGAAAACAGTGGCTTCAAGAACAAGGAATCCATGGAGAATTTTCAAAATACCAGGTGCAGCGGTGGCGCACCCGATGTCGTCGGCTTCGAGAGAAAGTCGATAACATCAACCCCTCCTTTCAGTTCTGTGTCTATCCGGCTCCGGGAACCCCGTTCATGAGACAGGCCGTGTACCCCGAATGGTCCTCCGAACAGGCACCCATTATCCTTGCGGACCACTCCGGATACGGCCGTCGGGGAGCAATTCCTCATTCCCTCGCATTGCAGCAGAACCGTCAAGCGTTTTTAAGAAACAGGCGCGAGGTGGCCTCACGTGATTTTCCTCACCGGTATATCGGTGGGATCGATCCGAAGGTTGAAGGGGCTGACCCGGAGTTCTCGGGGAAGAATGCCCTGATGCAGGCGCAGGCGTCCGATGGATACTGGGTGTTTTACGAAGGACCGACGCAGAGCAGCTGGCAGGATCGGCGCGTGTACTTCACCCCGGGCCCGGAGGACCACGAGGCCTACATGAAATGGTTCCGATGGGCCAACCGACACATCGAGAACGGAACCCTTGATGCGTGGGAGGAACCCCGGGAAACACGGGATCCCATACTTACACCGGCTGCGGGGGTCGAACTCACCCCCACGAATGAAAAGGGAGCTCAATGGACGCCGTCCCGGCTGGAAAAACCGGGTACGCATCTGCGTGGTTCGGGCACCTACTTTTTCAGGGCGAAACAGGATCAGCCGATTTCGCTGTACCTTCGCGGCCACCAGCTGGGAAACTACCCGGACCAACCCGTTTATCTTATCCGTGATGTGCGTGGACGGGAACTCAAGCGGGGACGCATCCCGCTGGGAGAACTGGTAAAGGTGCAATTTCAACCGGAGGAAGATGGGATATATCAACTGATCACGTTTTCTCGAAGTAACAGCGCGTCGGCCCGAATCGGTGCCCCCCATTGGGTCATGGTTCCACCGGGGTTCCCCGATGCCAAAAAAGGTATGTCTATCAGTAATCACGCAAGACGTTTATTCTTTCACGTTCCTGAAGGAACCGAAGAATTTACAGTTGTCATGCAGACGCCCGATTCCGATGCCGAACAGGTGGACGCCCGTGTCCTGAACCCACAGGGGCAAACAGTCGCGAACGGACATTCGGCCCGTACGCTTACCCTTGACGTAACGGTGCCGCAGAGCAAGCGCGGCCGGGCGTGGTCCCTCGTCATTGAGGAACCGGAGCATGGCGTTTTCGAAGACGTCGAACTGCGCCTCGATGGCATTCCCACGCTGTTTTCCGAATCCCCGGAAGCCCTGATGGTTCCCGAGTAGGAATCCCCTGAACACGTTCAGACGCCATCACGTTATTCATTTTCCGAAAGGAATTATTCTGAATGCGCCCATACCCGTTTCCGTGGTTTCCGTACCGATCGCTTCTGATTGCAACTGTAATACTCAGCTCTATAGTCGCTTTTTCGAACCGGACGGCCTCGGGTAATTCCTACCGAATGGTCTCGAAACAACCGATTCCGGTGCGCTGGGCCAGGACCTGAATTCCACGTACCTCCCGCCCGGCGATGTGCTGGAAGAGGTTGGGCGTTTGACCGTGGACCCGGAAACCAGTTGCCGATCAATCCGACCGCCGCCGGAAACAACTTCTGGCATACAGGCAAAATCTTGCTACATCTTCCACGGAACATGTGAAAGATTTATCTCTACAGATCCGGTCCAAATGTCATGAAACTGTCTATTTATCAAAGACACCGGAGGCATTGAGCTGCTGTTTTTTGCCGTTCTTTTCCTGAAGTATGATGCTTCCGACCGTCTCCGGACCGTTTTCCCGGACCTTCTTCGGGATTCGAACAATTTCCCGCGGTCCCCCCCGTTTGTCCATGTTCCACGTTCTCTTTCCTCGAACGTCCATGGGAAATGATTTGACCGTCATTTTCAGACCGTTCGGGGTGGAATGCCCCACCAGATAGGTCATATTTCGGTTCTTTCGTCCCCATGACGTGCCATGGACGATCTGCCAGATCCCATCCTGATGTTGTGTGGAGAGGGCATGAAATTCCCCACATAGATACACATCCACGCCACCTTTCTTCATCACCTGCCAGAAGTCGGAGTTCCGCCCCCCTTGCACCATAAGCTGACTGGACCCGTTGGCTTTCGGCGAACCGATCACGGGTGTATGTGCCTGTACGACGATATGGTTTGCTTCCGGTCCCTGTGTTTTCAGAACGTTTTTTAGCCATTCCAGCTGTTTCCCCGACACGGTCAGATGTACTTTCCCCCCTCGTTTTTCGAACGGATCAACGGTGATAAACAGCACGTCGCCGATGGAGGTGTAGTACGCGACCACCTCATTCGAGGGCATTCGCTGGCCGGGGATGGGGAGGCGTTTCACAAAAACCTCTTTGAATTTTGGAACGAGTTTTCGTTTCTTGTTGTTCTTCCAGTGGTCGTCTCCAATTTCATGATCCCCGATTGCCGGGGCCAGGTGAAGGTCATGTCGCTGCATTCGTTTCATATAAGCTCCGTAGTACACCAGTCCCATGTGCTCAATGGCTGCGGGTCCAGGCGGCCACCATTCGCCCATGACCAGGTCACCGGCCACGAGAAACAGGTCCGGATCCTCCGCACTTACGCGCTGAAGGTACCAGTGAATGGCGTCATCCCATTCGGGCATGGGATCCGGAATGTCCATATTGAACATATCGGGGGAGCTTACAAACTTGATCTGTTTCTGCTGCGCGTAAATCGATGGGGAGGCGGCCAGCGAGAACGCGAAGAGAAAAACGAGCAGCCGTGTAGAGGAGAAGTAGGTTCGCATGGGAAAACAGTTCTGAAGGAAAGTGAACGAAAGGTTTACTTCGAACAACCGGTTCACAATGTATCGTATACCCTGTACGAAGTGAAATGCATGGTCCCGAAGCTGCAGTCTGCACGGAAACGCAGAAAGAACAGAAACCGAGTCACAATGGGTATCACGGCCGGGGTCTTTCCGCGTGTCACGAGCGTGGAACACGCAATCGATTGTTTGACACATTGCTTCTACTGTGGTTTGCCGGAAGCCAGATACCACTCGACTCACACCCGGGACTGATTTCTGACCGGGACCGGAGGGCGGTACAACCGCGTGCACACCACCTGTCAAGAGCCGTAAGCTGGAACGCATCGTTTAAATTCACAGTATATTCCCCGGAAGGAGGGGTGGCGGAAAAACGATCTGAAGAGCCCATCTCCACGTTGTGTTTTCTCAGTCGACCTGAGGAATATAGCGACATCCCTCCGATCGTTTTATCGGAACCTGAACGGACAACAGAACTTCATATCGAACCGAACGGCAAGATATTTCGGGCAAAAACGATCCTCAGTCGGTTGATTTGAAATCCAATTTTAGTTTCCTTACGCTTGTTGACGATATAAAAAGTGGAACGGGGCTGAATTGTCCCTTCCAGCTGATGTACGACTTTTGAAGGAAGATCATTTCCTCTCGAAGAGGGAGGGAGGTGATTGGTTGTGGCCGGGCAACCGGTCAGGTCGTCAGCCAGGTTCATGCACCCGTCGCCGTCACCGGTATGTCCGGTCCGCCGGATGGTGCCGAACCGATGGGCGCGCGGTGCGACGGCTGACTGCTGTACATGAGTGATTGAATTGAACACCTTAGGATAAGGAGGAACCATGAGACGTACAGGTGCGATTGCACTATCCGTCGCTCTGCTGGTCGGGCTGACCGGCGTCCTGGGCGCCCAGGACGATGGCAACGTGTCGGCCGAAGACGGCAACACCACGGTGGAAATCGACGGAAAGGTCAAAACCAAACTCTTCCGTCGTGACAGCAACATCAACACGATACTGAATGGAGGAACGTCATCCGAAGACCAATCCTCCATGCTGTATCGTTATCAATTGGGCGTGACCGCCGACGTCGGCGATCGGGTCACCGGTCGGCTGGAAGTGGAGAATCCACTTCTGGATTCTACCGCTACCAGTGGTGCCGCCGCAAACGACACCGCCCTGATCGGTGAAGACACTGAAGGGGACAATGTCCAGATCAGCGAGGCGTACGTGGAAGCCGACCGCTTCCTCGCCGAACCGCTGTCCCTGACCGTCGGGATCCAGGGATACGAGACGGACCTCCGTGGAAACGGCAATCCGTTCTTCCTGGATCTTCAGGGGTCGGAAGGGATTTCCGATTCTCGAGCCTCGGTTCTCGAAGGCGCGGCAGCCGCTGGTCGTAACCTGAACAACGACGCCGGGGGCGTCAAGCTGACCACGGACGTCAGCCCCGACGCCGACCTGGACCTGTTCTGGTTCACCGTCCGCGAGGATACCACAGCAGCAAGTCGAGGAGATGATGAAAACATCCTCGGCGGTGTCTTCAAGGGCAACCTGCAGGACATTGGGTCTTACCAGTTGGTCGGTACGGTCTTTCAGGATGTCACCCCGGACAGTACAACGGACCGTATCTGGACCGTTGGAGGGGGCGTCGAGTACGACGTAGCTTCCGCCCTTAACGCCTATGGAGAAGGATATTTCCAGGGCGGTAGTCGGGACGCCACTTCCGATCAGGACACCTCCTTTGCCGCTAACCTTGGTCTTGACGGTGAGGCGAACCTGTTCCATTACGGCGTGTCCGGTACGTACGTTACCGGGGACGACGGATCGGATGTTGGTTCAGGTGATGACAACGAGGACTTTGTTTCTTACGAGGACAACGACGCGACGATGATCCTCGAGGACAACGTTCTCGGCCTGGACGTCGACAGCAACTACTGGAAAGCCCAGGTCAAAGGCGGTGTTACGGGTTCGGTCGTGAGGCAAGACGACCTGACGCTCGAACTTCTCGCCGCCTGGGCTGAGACCGAGGAGGACGTCGCTGCACCCGCTGCGGGTACCATCGACAACAACCTCGGCCTCGAGACGGACCTGACCCTCACCTGGACGCACAGCGAGTCCCTTGACTTCCAGATCGGCGTTGCACGCCTCTGGGGTGCGGACTTCTTTACCGACAGTGGTGGCTTTTACGGTACCACGTCCGACGACCTTGATCTGTACACGTTCACGTCCAGCCTGCACTTCTAACGCTGCGTGAACGCTGCTATACACCACAATTGTACCGGCCCGATCCGGATCCATTCCGGATCGGGCCTTTTTTTTTGACTGTTAAAGTTCTTCTTTAAATTCTGACGATACTTTTGTTCATTGCTACCGACTTGGTTCCTTTCATTATGTTGACAGGAGGGTTGTAATGAACACCAGGCGAGGAATGTTTACCTTGTTTCTGGCCTTTGTCTTCGGATTTTCGGCGTTACCTGTTTTTGCCCAGAACAATGAAAAAAGTGGATTTTACGGGAGAGCAGGGGCTTCTCTGCTTCAACCTGGAGAAGTGAACGATATTGACTACGCCAGCAAGTCGAGTGGCGGAAACATCAATCAGGGAGAGTTCCATAACGTGGAATTTGATTTCGGCGGTGCATACTCCCTGGAAGTGGGACATCGTGCTTCGTCCGGAGCGGAATTCGCCGTTCAATTCTGGACCGGCTCCTTCGATGACGATGATTCCGTCAGTGGATCCGGTAATGTGGACTCGTTAATTGCTCACGGGGAGAACGATGATTCTGCGGGCAATGACCGTATCACGGCGGATCAGGAAGTGGACCTGGATCGGTTTAGCCTGCTACTTCGCCATCCCCTGCACGAGCAGGATGCCCTTACTATCAATGGATCCGCAGGATTAACTTATGCCTCCATTGATACGAGCCTTCAATCCACTGCCTTCTCCGGCGGAAGCAGAACCTGGTTCGTTGACTCGAAAACCGACAACCGTATGATCGGCCCCAGGGTCGGGTCCTCCGCAGCGTACAAAATCAGTGACCTGATCAGCTTCAATTTACATTCCGGAATTTCACTGCTGCGGAACGATCAGGAATCCGAACTGGAAGAAGGACCCTCTTCCGTCAGTGAACCAAGGGATTTTAACGACGACTCAACCGGTCTGACACCCGCGTTTGACATGGAACTGGGTGTGACGGCTCAACCGACTGAATCGTTGACAATTGGATTGGGTTACCAATTCATGTGGTTCCGAGAAGTATCCACCTATCATCACGGACCGGATGATGTCAATGATCCCGTTTCAATCGAGCGGTCCAATGACCTGAGTCTGGATGGGATTAAATTTGATATAACGTATGTCTTCTAACCGACATCCACTATGCACATCCTGTTGTAATGGACGACCGGAATCAACTGTCCTTCTCTTTAGAGTTTCGTGAACGGTCCATGTCCTCATCAGACGTGGACCGTTTTTTTATGTCCCTCCACTTTCTTTCTGAATGAATCTCATCCATATGTATATGCCTAAAACATTCATTCAAAACACCTGAAAATGATATCAAAACCGTTCATAATAAGAATCGTTTCGTAACAATCGTATCTCGTTTGTTCATCATTCGTAGAATGGATCCGTTCTTGTTTCATTTCAACGTAATGCCATGTCAGACCTTACGGAGTTTCAGCAGAAACTGGTGGAGAAACTCGAAGAGATCCCTGAAGGAAAAGTGGTGAGTTACGGTCAACTCGCCGAGCTCGCCGGCAGTCCCGGTGCCTCCCGGGCGGTCGGGAGTGCAATGAAACGGGAGTTCGCCCAGGAACACCCCTGCTGGCGCGTGGTCGGCGCGGACGGTTCGCTGCACGAGTCCGCTATCGGCGGTCCGGATGAGCAGAAGAAACGCCTCGAGGAAGAAGGTGTTGAATTTGAGGACGAACACACCGTCGACCTGGACGCAAGCGGTTACACGAAAGCGTAGGGAAGCGGTTGATAATACCGCTGCGGTTTATGGGCGGATAGGGTTGTTATCCTGCTTTTCGAAAATGCACCGTTCCGTTTCACGGAGTAAGTGACGGATTTGTTGGCCGCTCTGTCCACTCAGTTGTGCCGGATGGCGGGATCCGTTGCGGGAAAGGTAATTCGTACCCTGGTTCCGTCGGTCGTATTCTGTACATCCATCTCCCCATTCAGATCAACGTCGACAAGAGATTGCATAATGTCCTGGCCACCGGGGCGGGAGGAGGACCTGAAATCCTCCGCGTCGAACCCGCTTCCATTGTCCTCGACGCTGAGGTCCATGTGTTCGTTGGATCGTTCGAAACGGATGCAGATTTCCCCCTCCTCCGACCCGTCGAACGCGTGTTTGAAACAGTTCGTCAATAGTTCATTCACGATCAGGCCGCAGGATGTGGCCGTTTGCGGATGGGTGACGATCCGATCGATCTCCGTGTTCACCTCCACGCCGGACAGGGTTCCGTTCAGAAACTGGAGGCTGCTCTGAATCAGTCGTTGGAGGTACGGCCTGATCCGAACCGCATTCTGTTCCGATTGGTCGTTCAAAAGCTCGTGGATTACGGCAATCATGTGCACACGTGACTGACATTTCTGCATTCGTTCCTTCAGTTTGCGGTCCTCACATTCCTTTGCCTGCAGGCCGATCATGGACGAAATCATCTGAAGGTTGTTTTTTACCCGGTGATGGATCTCGCGTATTCGGTTGTCTTTTCGATCGATCGAATCGCGTAACGTATCCAGCCGGTCCTTTAACTCCTCCTCCGCCTGTGCACGTGTATGCATGTTATGGTAGGTAAGAAGGAGAATGACGAGTAAAAACGTCATGATAATAAGAAACCGGTCGATTCCCGGCAAATTCATCAGTAGTTCATGAAATTCCATTTGCAGGAGGCGAACTCAAAATCGTTACAAAGAAGAAAAATGATCCGTACGGCCGACCTGTCCCGCGTAACCCCCCTTTCGATCCTGAAGGTCACGGGAAGTTTTCTCCTTATAACTACAATCTGAAATCGGTTCTGTCAAATGTTCTGCTAAAATCAGTGGATCGGATTTCCTTCACACTTTCCCGGAACGCCCGCGGTGCGCTTTGGCGAATTATCCCTTGCCGGCTAATCCGGTGACACCGGCGGAAGCCGTACGACCCCGAGGTCAAGCCCGTCGCCATCACCGGCAAGGAAATTGATGTTCGCCAGGTACGATCCGTCCTCATCCCCCATGTCGGTTATAATAAAACTGTTATTCCGTGAAAGTTGGTTCGCAATGAGGTCGCGTGCGGTGGGGCCCGCGTGTGATTTATGTCCGTGAAACGTACCGATGTCAGCCGCACGCAAACAATTCGTCGTACCGAGATAGGACGCGTCCCCCTTGACGTACGCCGGTTCACAGAACAGGATTCCTGGTTTCCCGTCCTCAACAACGATGGCTCCGCCCGGTTCCGAGCGTGCGTAGTCCACCGAAAATTTTCCATGGCTGTTGTCTTTCCGAAGACCATGAATCGATACCACCCGTCGGGCCCGAATTAGCGAAATCACCCGGCCGAGCTGACGTCGGAACTCGGGATCGTTCCGGAGCGCCTCCACAACGCGATAGATTCGGTCGAGCTCAGGGAGGGTAAACTTATCCCGCTGAAAATCTTCCGAGTAGTTGCTCGTGAGAACGACGTTTGAGGAACCGTATTCGTAATTACCGCTCCTCGCCGCACCCGTTTGACCGAGCGGCCGCCCCTCCCCGCTGGTTGTTCTCCGGAGTTGTTCGGCTGAATATTCGACCTTCGCCCGTTCTTTTCCCTCCAGGTAGCTCTCGATAAAGCCGACGTACTCCGCCCGACCGGGAAACGCCGGTTCCAAGGTATACGTCGAATCACCGGGCAGAGAACACCCGGCGGAAACAACACAGCAAATTAGGATCAAACAGCGTGCACTCAAGAAACCAATCGTGTACCAGGGTGACGTATCATCAGGTGCGCCGACTGTTTCATGAAATCTATATTCCCCATCAAATTGCATATGAACCCCATCATATACGGGCCAAACACAAAATACCATCGATACCAACCCGAGCCGCGGCCCCAACAATGCGTAAACAGCCCTTCATAATCCCCCTCCCCTCCCCTCCCGTTGCCAATTCGTTGTCTGACGTCTTCAGCGTCATGTAAATTCCTTGTAATATGTGGTGAAATCAGCATATGATATAGCTGGTCAAAAATACGTGGTATACCGGGAACAAAAGGATTCATGTCCTTGCGAACAGCTATCGAAGCCTTCGACTTCTGTGTGATTGATCTGGAATTCAATGGTATGATCCCGTTTCTGCCAGACGTCAAATATTTAATGTGTCTCGCGCACATATGACGAAAAGAACAGAGCCCCGATGGTTACAGAGAGGCCAAACAGGAGGACGGAAATCAATCATGTTGATCAGTCCCCTCTCTCACGTTCTCAGCTTTACCCATAAGTTGTTTGGACTCTTTCTGCTGTACCTGATAAACAGGAAACGTAACGAGAAATCGTATATAATCCTCTTGAACGGATCATCATCGGAGAAAAAGGCCTGTCGCTCCCTCACGGTCGCGGTTCCCCTCCTGCAAGCGACGATAGAAAGGGAAAGAACCGCGACCGTAAGGGAGGGACTTCGTACATGGAATATCAATCATCCAATTTATGGGTAAATGTGAGCTCTCGCGTTCGGGGCTCGGTTAAAATCGAAATGGTCTAAATTCCGTGGCGTATATGAAACGAGTGTATCCATGAATTCGTATTCAGATAAATAACACTGCCTTCCCCATGGATTTTTGACCCGTTATCCTACGATCTATTTTTTTGAATGCAACAATTCTTCATGCAAGAGACCGTGAAAAAGAACCTTCACCGTGTAGAGCCAAAACGTTCAGGGACCGAGGGACGCGAGAGACTGATCGATACGTTGAAGCTGATGTTTCCCCTCCTTCTTTGCCTGTTTTTATTATCCCTAACACCCGTCAGGGCCCAGGATTCATCAGCGAATGGGGCGTTTGACCGGGTGATCACAGTGGGTGTGAAGCCCGGACAGATGAGATACGATGTCGAGGAGTTCAGTGTACCGGCCGGAGGTCGCATTAAGCTGATTTTCGACAACTCCGACGGCACCCTCCAGCATAACCTCCTGATTCTCACGCCCGGCGACGAATCCTTTGCAATTGAACTCGCTCAGGAAGCGTGGAGCATGCAGAACCCGATCGAGAACGAATACGTTCCCGACTCCGACGACGTGCTATTTGCAACGACCCTTCTCAGTCCCGGAGAGAAGGAAACCATTACCTTTACGGCCCCCGATCAGCCGGGAGACCATCCGTACGTCTGCACCATGCCCGGTCACGCCATGTCCATGAACGGAATGATGCATGTGCAAGCACCGGACACACCGGATAAGGACGGAGGATCTGGAGAACAGAAGACCTCTGGAGGCCCACCGGACAAGCTGGCACTCGAAAACGTGACGTACCGGTATTACGAAGGGAAATGGAACAACCTTCCGACCTTTGACGACCTTGAGCCGGTGGATGGTGGAGAAATACAGAATGGAATTGTTTCACTTGCCCCGAAACAGCGTGAGAAAAACTATGGCATCGTTTTTGAAGGGAAACTGAAACTGCCGACCGACGGCACCTACCAGTTTTACGTGGCGTCCGACGATGGCACCCGTTTGATCATTGATGGAAAAACGGTCGTGGAAAACGACGGTACGCATCCGGTCCAGACCGAATCGGGAGGCACATCCATGGTGGCTGGAGAACACGACGTTCGATTGGAATTTTTTCAGGCGCAGGGCGGGGCCGGGTTGCAGATGGCTGCGGTTACCCCGGGGGGAACCCAGATCAACTTCTCCAGGGAGACGGGTGCTATTGGCGATCTCACGTCGTTCCGTATGACCCCCTCCTCTGGCCCAAAGGTGTTTCGTGTGCGCCTCCCGGACGCCCCACCACGGTCCGTGGCGGTCGGACTGCCCTCCCGCCTTCATTACTGTTTTGATCCCACCGAAGGATACGTGCGGTACGCCTGGTCCGGGAACTTCCTGAACGTGGGCCCGGAGCGCGGTGACGGCAAAGGACGCGGCGGACAGGTTTGCAAAATCCTCGGGGAGCGTTTCAACCTGGGGATGGCCGAACACGGTCAGCCGCTTCGGTTCGGAACCCCCGACCGGAAGCCGGAATTTTCGTTTCGTGGGTATATCCGACACGGCGACGCCCCTCCCACCATGATGTACACGCTCGACGGAGTAAACGTTCGTCTTCAGGTACATTCCATGGAGGGAAAACGGGGCGTTGAACTTCGTTACAGGTTCAAAAACGTGCCTGCTGAAAACATGTTCTTCCGGGTGGATCGAAGTGTGGTTGACGTCTCAACATCAAAGGGTGAATGGAAGAATGACTCCACCCTGGCGCTTCCCGGTACGAAGAAGCTACGGATCACGCTTGTCCCCACGGATTAACGGGCGGTATACGCGATGCAACGCCAACCCCCGGTTCGTGGACCGAAAGAACGGGTTTGAGAACAAAGATTCGATCACTGTGATTTTCAATTTAAACCTCACAAAACGCCTAACCAGACCATGAACACCCTCAAAGCATGCCTGCTGTCCGTCGTACATTCGTTTCTGTTAAGTCTCGTTATCCTTGGCTCCCCGGCTTTTTCCGAACCGGATACCCTTCCGGACGGGTATTCGGTCGAGACCATCGACGTCCCGGAAGATATCACGCTGGAAGTGGGTGGGCTCGAGTTTACGTCGGACGGGGTGCTGTATATTACGACCCGGTACGGAGAGGTGTGGAGGTACAGAAACGGGAACTGGGACAAATTTGCCGACGGACTGCAACATGCTTTGGGTATTCATCTTGAAAACGGAGGAAAACGGGCATTCGTCGCCCAGAAACCCGAACTGACCGAGCTCATTGACACGGACGGGGATCGGACGGCGGAGGTGTACCGTACGGTTACCGACGAGTGGGGTTTCTCCGGCAACTACCACGAGTTTGCGTTTGGCCCGCTCCGGGATCAGGAGGGCAATTTTTATGTCACCCTGAACCTCAGCCACGGTAAAAAAGGGGATGTTCGAGGAAGCACCATGTCCCGGATGATCGAGGACCGCGGGACACTCGTGCAGATATCGCCGGACGGCGAGATGCGAACGTATGCATGGGGCCTTCGATCGCCGGCCGGTCTCGCCTTCAGTCCGAACGATGAGCTCTTCGTCGCCGGAAACCAGGGGGACTGGATGCCCACCTCCCCCCTGATTCACGTGGAGGAAGGCAAATTTTACGGCCATCCGGCGTCCCTCGCCGATCACCCGAAATTCGAGGGACGAAACCTGGACAAGGTCCCCGTGTCGGAATTCGAAAAGATTCGTTCGAGGCCGGTGCTCTGGTTTCCTTACAACCTTGCAAATTCCCCCGGCACACCCGTTTTCGACACGAAAAAACAGAACTTCGGCCCCTTCGACGGCCAGATCTTTATCGGGGACCAGACAAATGCCAACATCATGCGCGTGGACGTCGAGAAGGTGAAGGGCCAGTACCAGGGCGTGGTGTTTAACTTCATCGACCACCTCCAGTGTGGCATTGTCCGGGCGACATTTGGTCCGGAGAACCAGAGCCTGTGGGTGGGACAGACGGACCGGGGCTGGTCCAGCACGGGATCGGTGCCGTACGGGTTACAGCGGATCGAGTACGACGGATCGACGGTTCCCTACTCCATCTTTACCATAAAACTGGCGAAACAGGGATTCACCGCCCGTTTTACGCATCCGGTGGACCGGGAAGCCGCAGCGAACCCGGAAAACTACGAAATATCACACTGGCGATACAGGTACCATTCCAATTACGGGTCCGATCCGACGGACAAAACGAACGTCCAGGTACAGTCCGTGGACGTTTCCTCCGATGGACAGAGCGTCCGTCTTCACCTGCCGGAGGTGGCGAAAGGCAGGGTGTATAAAATCAGTATGGACGTACCAGCCCGGGACGGCACGTCGCTTTCCAACAACACGGGGTATTATACGGTCAATTGCAAGAAGTAGGGACCGTAACCCACGGGAGACTGCTAAAACCCTCATAACTTCAGCGAAACAAGTACCACCAAATATAAGGGGGGTCCACCGCAGTCGGTTCCGTCCGTGCATACGGCGGGAATTCGTAATTATTTATTTCAGAATCAATAGAACGTTTCGTTTAAGATACTTGACAGGGTAATCTCGTCCTGGCTATTGTGAAACGGTTGATACCTCAAGTAGCAGGTTCTCCAGACTGTGCTTTTTTTTGAGCATCGGTTCAAGCCTTGAAGATTCAGTCCATATGTCATTGAAAGGGTTTAACAGGCTGGATAGCCTGTTCCACTTCAGATACCGACGGTTTTTCTGGAATAACAATGTTCCCTTATAGAACGTCCGTCCCGGTTACTCCTCTGCTACAGACACTGCGCCCTTGAGACCTGCACGAAAGGGAACCCACTGTATTCTCTAATGAGGATGTGAGTACGTTCAGTTCAGCAGCCTCCTGTGCATCAAACGGAGACGATCCGCACCACTACACAGTACGCTCAGGGAATTGAGATGGACCGGCTCCAGTGATCTTTCTGGATATGGGTTTTCCAGTTGTCCTCCGTGTGAAACGACCAGGCGCGCAGACGGTCTCGTTTGGTGCCGGTTCGATCCAGGATCGAGAAATAGAGAAATCCATGGCGCAGGCCCACCGGTTCACCGTTGTGAATCTTTGACGCACAGGCGTCGCCCGTGTCAAACACACGTACAGAATTTTCCAGGTTCGCTCCGGTTTCCTCCCCGTTCCACCGGTACATCCTCGGATCACCGTGGGTATGGCCGTGGAAAACGGCAAGGATGTTCACATCCTTGATGGTGTTATAGTACGCTTTTTTATCTTCGTCCGGCCAATCAAAGTCGTTGGTCCCAACATGCAGGTGATGTGTGATGATCACCGGGCGAGCGCTGTCCCCCACGTGTTCCCGGAGGTCTCGTTTCAGGAACTTGAGGCTTTCACGCGGTGCGTAATGGTGGTCTTCACGCCGTTCGTCTCCTTTTCCCACGAACATGCCAAGGTTGATGAAGTGTATCGGTCCCCAGTCCCAGGAGTAATGGATCCCATTCTCCGAGATGTTCACCACGCCGGGCCGTTTGCGGTTTCGTTTTTTCAGATCATCCACGAGAAAGGAGTTCCCCTGTGGGCCGTCGTGGTTTCCGTATACCTCGTATACCGGAATTGAAATCCGTCCCTCGTCACCGGTCAGACCGAAGTCTCGCCTGTACCGGTTCCACTCGAATTTCTGCATAGCCGGATACGGTTTTCCGTGTTTGTCCAGGCTGTCAATCAGGTCTCCGGCGTTGAGCATCCCGCGTGGGGACTCTAACACACGCCTGTTTTCCTGTTCAGTGGGAAGTTCAGTTCCGGGAAGCTGCTGTATCAACCGGATAAACCGTTCCGAGGCCTTCTGAGATAAGGGATCAAGTGACGTGGGATTGTCTTTTTTTTCGGCGAGGTACTGGGGATCGCCGATGGCAAAGAAATCGATGCGTCGCGTGTCCTGTGACTGCCCGGCAGGGCCGAGTACCAGAAGGAACAGGAACGCAAAAAAGATGCACTCCCCTCCGAAAAATCCCGATCTTATCCGGTATAACATCCTGTTTTTACGTTACGTGAAGCGAACATTATCTGGAATATTTTTGACACTATAACATACACGGTTTCTTCCTGTCTTTCCATCCATCCATCCTCTACATTCAGGATTCATTCGTTACCTTTTCAACAACGAATATAATACTGACGCGAAAAAGATCCGGGCCTCATCTCCGGCACCTGCCGGTCCACGCATCCATTCCAAAGGATCGAAACCAAACAAAGGACTCATCAATGAACAGGGTCAGCGATACAGACGCCTGTGCTCCCTCAACCCATAGGATTGAACGTACTTCGATTCGCGTAAATACACTCAAAAAAAGGCGTAGAACAGGCATTTCAGGTGTTATCCCGGACCTTCGTGGTTTCCTATTCCAGCCACGAAAGCAGAAGCCCCGTGTAGAGGGAGATCAATGTGCCGGCAAACACAAGCCAGAGCCAGCTAATCTCCAGAACCGTACAACTCCAGATCGAAATAAAACCCGTTCCCCCCAGAAGAACGCCGGTGAGCGTGGATTGCAGGGCCCGTTTCGGGTACAGAAACCGAATTAAAACGCCGGTGAATATCATGACGATCACCAAGAGTACAAGGTGAGGGAGAAAGAGCAACGACGGTTCACCGACCGGGGACAGGTCACGGACCGCCCAGCCGGTATAGTTCACAATCCAGATTCCCGCGACGCCCCCGACTCCGGTAAGGATGGAAAAAATCGCCGTGGTTTGACCGGACGCCGGCCGGAGTACGCCGAGAAGGAACACACCGAGCAACCCTCCATAGACCATGGAAGCAACACCAAGGGACACCGAAACTGCCGTGGCTTCACGGCCAAATGGAATATACAGGATGGCTCCCCCCACCAGCAGAACCGTCCAGAACAGGGTAAACACACGACCCACGGTCAGGAGGTGTTCCTCACCGGTACGTTCGGTCAGGGGAGCGTAAAAGTCGTACGAGGCGGCGGAGGAAAGGGAGTTAATGGAGGAAGATAAGCTGGACATGGCCGTGGAAAAAATGCCGGCGATCAACAAACCGGAAACACCGGCCGGCATTTCCTCGACTATAAACGTCGCAAAAATTGCATCCTTCTGATCAAACGATCGCTCCCTGTAAAAATAAAGCAGTCCGAGCCCGATCAGAAGGAAAAGGGCGAACTGAACCGTTACCGTGACGCCGCTCCAGATGACGGCCTTCTGACTGTCGGTTTGGGTATTGCAGGCAAGCAACCGCTGTACCATTAACTGATCCGTCCCGTGGGAGCCCATGGACAGAAACGCACCTCCGATCACGCACGACCAGATCGTGTACGGTTCAGAAGCATCCAGCGACGTGATGAACAGATTCAGGTTCCCATCTGTTCGAGCGAGCTCGAACACACCGAAACACCCATCCGAAACGGGAAGCCTGTACCCGAGCAGAAACAGTGCTGCAAGTGCTCCGAACAGGTACAACCCCATCTGAATTACATCCACCCAGACCACCGCCTGTATTCCTCCGAGGTATGTGTAAATAGCCGTACCCACACCGATCACAAGAATACAGACCCAGATGGACCAGCCGGTAATCAGCGACAATGGTATTGCCGGAAGAAACAAACGGACCGAATCGGCAAGGAGACGAGTCACCATAAACAACCCGGAGGTCAATCGTCGGGTCCCCGCACCAAACCGCTGATCAAGAAACTGATAGGCCGTCGATATAGCTCCCCTGTAATAAGCGGGCAAAAAGAACACAGCAATACACACCCGTCCCACAATATATCCGATCCCGATCTGTAGAAACGCAATGTTTCCGTCGTAGGCAATTGCCGGGACGGACAGAAACGTAATCGTGCTGGTTTCCGTGGCCACCACCGAAAGCATCACCGCCACCCAGGGAAGTTCACGGGAACCGAGAAAATAATCGGTGCCCGTTTTCTGCCGGACACCAAAGGAGGCTCCAAATAACGTAATACCAATCAGGTACGAGATCAGAACGACTGCATCCAGGACGGACATTTCAGTCTCTCCGTTTCTCGACTGTCAGGCAAGGCGTTGTTCAACGTCCATTATGGACGGGACAATCCCGTCCGGTTCGGGTTCAGTTTCTCAATAAATTGTAACGTTTTCGAGGGGCTCCGTTCAGGTCCGCAGAAAATCTTCCTGTTCACTTTGCTTCACCGGAGTGGACCGGCGATCCCCCTGCGGGCGTTCGTACGATCACGAAGCGGGCATAATATAAGCACCGCCGTTGTCATAAAATAAAACCGGGTCATGAGATCAAATTCAAACCACATCCACGCCCGAAGGAGATGAAATGTTTCTTGTAAAAAAGCCCAAATCGCTCTATTCTGAAAACGACCATAAATCATCTTCTTTTCATACGAGGTCATTTGAACCTCATGGACGAATCCTCCCTTCCGTTAACCGAACAGCGCCATCCGGACACGGACCATCTGGATCAGCTGGATCCCGAACAGTTTGTTCGGCTGATGATTGATCAGAATGTGAACGCGGTCCGTACGCTCGAGTCGGTCCGGGACCAGCTCGCCACGGCCATTACCCGCGCGGCGGACGTGCTCCGTTCGGGAGGTCGATTGTTTTACGTGGGAGCGGGAACCAGCGGTCGGCTCGGCATGCTGGATGCGTCCGAATGTCCCCCCACCTTTTCCACCTCTCCCGAACAGGTTCAGGGCGTGATCGCCGGGGGACCCGAAGCGCTCGTGTCCTCCCGTGAAGCGGAGGAGGACCGGGCGGAACACGGGGCGTCGGACCTTCGTGATCGAGGGTTGGCCAACCGGGATCTGGTGATCGGTATTTCTGCAGGGGGTCGAACACCGTACGTACGGGGCGCGCTGGAAGAAGCAAACAGGCGGGAAGCAGAAACCATTTCGGTGATCTGCGTGCCGCGGGATCAATCCATCCTCCCCGCGGACCTCACGGTATCGGTGGTGACCGGTCCCGAAATTTTGACCGGTTCAACCCGGATGAAGGCCGGCACCGCGACGAAAGTCATCCTGAACACCATCTCCACCGGTGCGATGATCCAGATTGGTAAAGCGTATCAGAACTTGATGGTGGATCTGCAGATGAACAGCAACAAACTGGAGGAACGGGGCATTCGCATCGTGCGGGAGGTGACCGGTCTGGACCGCGACGCGGCGGTGGATTGCCTGAAACAGGCGAAGGGAAACGTAAAAAGGGCGATCGTCATGGACCTGCTTGAGGTCGGCCGGGAGCGGGCGGACGAGCTTCTATCCGAAGCGGACGGACACCTGCGCGACGTAATCGGCTCACAGAGCAACTCCTGATCCATGTCCGAGCAAACGGAAAACCTGTATATCGGAGTGATGTCCGGTACGTCCTCGGACGGAGTGGACGCCGCCCTGTGCCGGTTCACCGGTACCGGGAAACAGGTTGAGTATAATCTCGTTTCGTTCGACATACACCCGTTTTCCTCGTCGTTTTCCGGGACGTTGCGACAGCTGCCGGACCTTCCCGGCTCCCGGATTTCCACCCTTAACGCCGAAGTGGGACAGAAACTGGCCGAAGCCGTACAGTCCCTTCTTGAGGACGTCGATGTGTCGTCTGATCGCATTGAAGCGATCGGCTCACACGGTCACACTGCGTATCA
>CAYXQY010000035.1:14031-25403 GCA_964466525.1 uncultured Planctomycetia bacterium | reverse complement strand
CCT
The DNA here is from genome assembly GCA_964466525.1 of uncultured Planctomycetia bacterium. Lineage (GTDB taxonomy): Bacteria > Planctomycetota > MHYJ01 > CAYXQY01 > CAYXQY01 > CAYXQY01. The sequence goes on along the minus strand of CAYXQY010000035.1, from coordinate 25,400 downwards.
GGTCGGTGTACTCCTCAATCGTCTGTTTCTCTTCGGCTTCGGTTGGCATGGTAGGGAATCCGGATATGATGTGTACGGTATGGAACGGCGAAAGAAAGAACGGACGAAGGAAGGGATCGAATATACGATCACTCCTTTCGGAAATTGCCCGCTAACTCAAGGTATAATCTTTAGTAAACTACTAAGGATTAGAATAACTCATTTTACTTGTTGTTTCAAGATGGGGCTTCATGGGAGGAAAAAGATCCAGAAAACCCATGTTTCCCGGTTAACTTCCCGAAGGATTCCTGAGTCAGACCAATAGGTGTGTTACGAACCCGGCCTCCTGCAGGATCTTTGCCCCCGGACACGAGCCATCTGAACGGGGGTGAAGACCTTCGTGAAAGGGCTATTTATCAGCGTCAGGTGGGGCTTCCACGGGAACGACGTAGTCAGACAGCAGTTCCCGGACAAACGCTGCCGCACCGGATCGATCGAAGTTGTCTTCTTTCTTGATTTGACGGGCCCGTTGAAAGAGGTGCCGATGGAGCTTTTTTCCGTCGACCTTTTCCTTCAGGCGGAATCGGTTCAGGTCGTCCGTCGCCGACGCCCACTCCCCGCGTACGATGCTCCAGAACCCACCGGTTCGATTCCAGTACCTCGACGCCGGTTGGGCCAGGTCCGGTTCGGTTATTCGCTGATACCGGTTGATACCAATTTCACGAGCAATCGCTTGATCATCCCGTCCGTTTTCCGTCTCCCCTCCGGCCCGTTTGATTTTTGCATTTCTCTGTTCGTGTACCCATCCGTGAGGGGTAATCGTGATCGTGTTGATCCCTTTCAGCAGATCGTAATCGTCCCGTACAGAAAATTCGCGACGGGGAAGTGGGCGCCGGAAGGTTTCGCTTTTCCAGGTGGACGTGCCATCTTCGTGCGTCCAGCGACCGAAAGCTTCGTAGCGCGGTGCATCATCTACCTGATAGACGGTCTGTGTCCATCGGTCCTCAACGTCCGGCGACGGCAGCTGCTTTCGTTTCCAGATTCGATCGCCCAGGTAGGCGAGTCTGTTCCGATCCTCGTACCGCCAGTCCTGTCGCCAGTGCTTCATCACCTTCGGCCCCTTCACCGACCCATCTTCCGATTGAAAATACATGACAAGCGTATGCTGAAGGCGTATCCGGTTTTCTTTTTGTTTTAGCACGTCAATGTACTCCGTGGCCCAGGAAAAGTAGGGACGGGGTGGCTCGTAATCCGGCGAAAAGCCCATCGTTTCCGTAAACTGAAAACTCACCCGGTAGGCACCGGTCATGGCAAGAATGGCCCGTCGATCTTTTTCCTTTTTACTCAGGTCCTTCCGCTGAAGATTCTTCCAGTGATCGGACCCATCCTTGTCCGGGGTGACTTCCGTGCCCCGGGTGGTCCCTCCTCGCGGCTGAAACTCCTTGAGCTTTTTAAAGGGCCAGGCAAAGGGAATTCCGGGGATCTGCCGTTCAGCACGTGAATTTTCGGGCGAACTTCGCTCTCCGTCGGCGTCCCCGGAGGAACCACACGCGAATAAAGAAAGGAGACCGACGGCGACTGTAAACAGAACGGTACAGTACCGAACCATTGGTCCATAAAAAAAACTACTGAAAACGAACAAAGACGAGAAATATACATGATATTGTCTCGGAAGGAAGGACGCAACGGGGAACCGGACGCAGATCCTGCTTCAGATGAGTGCAAATGCAAGTACCGGAAAGTAACCGGTGCTTCCGTTTCACCATTTCTCACCCTGAATGACTGCAGACCGCCCCGGTGCAGCATTTAACTATTTCCCCCTTTCTGATTTATATCATTCCCCTCCTGTAGGTCCCCTCGGGAGATACGTACTTCCTGTCGATGTTATCGCTTATAGAAACGACCAGAGTGCCCGTCATCCGGATCAACTCTTCCCGTGTGTTCGACAAATGCCACTTTTTCGGAGGTCGCTTTCCTTTGAGGGACGAAACGGGAACTGGACTTCCGAGGTTGCTCGTCCATCAGGAGGAGATAGAGCACCAGAATCCCGATCAGCGCAAGTACGATGAAGAAAAGAACATTCACCACTTGTTTCTGGATTTTCCCGTTCTCCCGGGTCCTGGTAAACGAGATGTCACGCCGTTCATTGTCAGGCATACGTCTTATTTAGATTTTGAATTTGGAATACGCATACACGAAAGATCGAATTTTATAGGAGCAAATAATATTCCACGTTTTGACAGGATGTTCGCTCGGACCGCATTGAGTGTAAACATACGTTACACCTATAAACTGATGGAAAATTGATCAGGTTCACGTGCGGTCGATTTGAGCTTTTGACGTCGGGTTGTTTTCACTTTTGCAACATATGGTCCCGTTCACATGTTGTACATTTGCATCGGTTTCAATAGCGTAGGAAACCGGAAGGGTTGATGAGTCGAATTTAATGACGTTCAGCAAACGGATTGGAATTATACGGGATGGTCCATAAAATAAGGGCTCATTCATCGAGCTTGAAAAGTTCACCTTAAAAGTAATTTGATCGCAGGCTGATCGAGAAACGATTGATTCCTTCATTGCAGCGCTGGTTTCATGCTACGTTCCAGGGTGATCCACAATATCCTATACAGCAGGAAATCGGTTTTCGTACGGTGAATTCGCCGAACGTCCGTGAACCCGCGTTGAGCAGGCATCTTCTGGAACAGCGCACAACTGGCCCGAACCACGTTCATTCGCGACAAAGCGACGCTGGACGGTTGTAGCCCGGAAGTGAACCGAATTATCCAGCAGGGGATCCCGCTCCACAACTGCACGAGATCGGAAGCGATACCGAACGGGTTCATAACGGGAGCGAGATGTTGAATTCTCGAGTAGACAGGAACAAAACTGAGGTTCCGCATCGAACACCGGTATAATCCACCGGAGCGTTCGATGGGAGGTCGAAGTGATTCTTTCATAATTTTCCAATGAGGTTTCTAAGATGAAACACGGAACGATCAGCATACGGGAGACCACCTCTCACACGGCCCGGGCGTTTATCATTCTACTGGCTTGCGCCCTGGCCTTTCTGTGCACTCCCGTCGTCAGTGAAGGAGAGCCGATCGAGGCTCAGTGGAAACTCGTGACGGGCGGGTTTGTATCGCCGACCGCGATGACCGCACCGGAAGACGGGACGAACCGGTTGTTCGTGACGGACCAGATCGGAAAAATCAGGGTCATAGATGAAGACGGGGAGCTGCTTGACCAACCTCTGCTTGACGTTTCCGATAAACTCAAGATCCGAACAGGATTCGACGAACGCGGACTTCTGGGCATGACACTCCACCCGGAATTTCATGAGAATGGGCGCTTCTACGTGTACTACAGCGTGCCGACCCAGCCGGATGCGCCGGATCAAATACACGGTGCGGACGTGAACCACACCAGTCGAATCTCGGAATTTCGAATCAGCGAGAACAATAAAAATCGTGCCAACCCCGACTCCGAACGAGTGCTGCTGGAAATCCATCAACCACAGTTCAACCATAATGGCGGAAAACTGACCTTCGGTCCACACGATGGTTATCTATATATCGGCCTCGGCGACGGAGGGGCGGCCAACGACGACGGCCCGGGACACGCGCCAGGGGGAAACGCACAGGACATCACGTCCCTGCTCGGAAGCATTCTGCGAATTGACGTCTCTCGGGGAGAGGACCGACACTATACCATCCCGGAGGACAACCCGTTTGTGGGACAGCCCGGACGGGATGAGATCTTTGCGTACGGTATCCGTAATATCTGGGGCCTCAGCTTCGACCAAACCGAGCACGGAGCTCACCTGTACGCCGCCGATATCGGACAGAACCTGTACGAATCGGTTCTTCTGGTGGGAAAAGGGGGAAATTACGGATGGAATTACCGGGAGGCGTTTCACTGCTTTGACCCGGAATCCCCGAACAAGCCACCCGCTGACTGTCCCCGCTTCGGCCCCCACGGTCAGCCCCTTCTTGATCCGATTCTTGAGTACTCGAACCGGAAGATGCATCCGGAACGACCCAACGCATTCGGAACGTCCGTCACCGGGGGCCATGTCTATCGTGGGAACGATTTCCCGGAACTTCAGGGGGATTACATTTTCGCCGACTGGAGTCGAACGAAAGAAGACGTGAAACCGAAGGGCATTGCACTGCATGCACACCGACCCGATAAGGATGTCCTGTCCCGGTGGACGGTGGAAGCACTGGGCACGGAAGATCATCCGGACGGCGTACGTAACGAGAACGTCACTTCGGTCGGAAGGGACCAGAATGGTGAGCTTTATCTCCTCACCCAGAAGATGACCCGACCGGTGGAAAAGGACGGACGCGTTTATCGGCTGGTGCCGGCGGAGTAAATCCGTGTCCTTGTTCCCAGAGCCCCGTATCACCAACTGGGGAATCGTTTACAAACACATCACGGGAAACAGAAGTAGCGGAGGGCAGACCCGTTTGCCGGACACCCGGTCCCTGATTTGACGGTGCAACGGGACGGCCTTTACAGGAACCCGTTGTTTCCGGATAATAATTGCGCTTTCGATGCTCGGATTAATCGTTCCTGCGGGCCTGGTCCCGTCCGCTTTCGTCCAATGAAACCCGGGTTTCATTTCGCGACGTTTACACCATAAAACGGAGAACGTTCATGTCTGTATTGACGGATCGGCCCGGCATCATCGGGGTGGTTGGAGGCGGACAGCTCTGTCGGATGATGTGCGAGGCGGCCGCGCCGCTGGGGTTGGAGGTGGTCTTCCTTGATCCGCTACCGGACGCCCCGGCGCGAGCGGTCAGCAGGGACCAGATCGTAGGGGCGTACGACGATCCGGAGGCCCTCGAAAAACTGATCACCCGTTCGGACTGGTTGACCTATGACATTGAACTCGCCGGCGCGAAGCAGATTCAGTCCCTGAACCCGGACTGCCCGGTGCATCCCCATCCGGACACCCTGTTGATGATCGAGGACAAGTTTCGCCAGAAATCCGCACTGGCCGACGCCGGTCTTCCGGTTCCTTCCTTCACGGACGTTGGTACGGCGGAGGATGTTCGAAAGGCCGCCGAGACCTTCGGATACCCCCTGATGATTAAGTCCCGGACCGGGGGATACGACGGTCGGGGAAATCTTCCGGTGCGGGACGAAACCGACATTGAACCCGTTCTGGAGCAGCTGGACGGAAACCTGATGGCGGAGGAATTTATTTCGTACGACCGGGAACTGTCCGTGATGGGGGTAAAACACAGGGAGGGGCGATCCACCTATCCCCCGACGGAAACGGTGCACGAGGAACAGATTCTGCGACAATCCATCACGCCGTGGCGGTCGGATGAGCGGGTGAAGGAACAAGCACGTGACGTCGCCAGATCCGTGCTCGACGTGATGACAGGGCGCGGAGTATACGGCATCGAGCTGTTTGAAGAAGGAGGATCAATCTATATCAACGAAATCGCCCCCCGTCCGCACAACTCCGGACACTGGACCATTGAAGGAGCCGAAACGTCACAGTTCGAACAGCATGTTCGGGCGGTCACCGGCCGTCCGGGGGGTTCAACGGACGCTCAAAAGGTCACGGTGACGGTCAATATCCTCGGGGAGGACGGCCCGCGTGCCGTTCGGCTGGACGGCACGAACGAACTGTTGGGTCGTTCCGGCGTGCACCTGCATTGGTACGGAAAAAAAGAGGAGCGCCCGCTGCGGAAGATGGGACACTTCACGGTGACCGGCTCGAACACGAAAAAAACTGTTGATCGTGCCATGAATTTAAAACAATACCTTCAGTTCCAAAATGAAAGATAAACCGAACGAACAAACCCTGATCGATCAGTTACACGAAGAAGCCGCTCGGGACCTGTCCCCCGAACAAACCCCGGACATTGGCATTATCATGGGGTCCGACTCCGACTTCGACGTGATGATGGGGGACGGCGAGGACGAGGGGGCGTACGACGCGTTGACCACGCTTGGCTTCGGAGAAGTGACGGAGTACAGCGTCCCCCCGGAGGAACGGTTTACGTTTGAGTCATGGGTTGTCTCCGCACATCGAACCCCGGACCTGATGTACGCGTACGGAAAGACGGCGGAGGAACGAGGTCTGGACGTCATCATTGCCGGGGCTGGAGGTAAATCGGCGGACCTCCCGAACATGACCGCATCCATCGCGTACCCTCTGCCGGTTATCGGGGTGCCTGTTCAGGAAAAATCCGTTCCGTCCGTCATCGGCATGCCCACCGGCGCGCCGATCGTGGCCGTGGACGCCGGTAAATCCTTCAACGCCGCACTTTTCGCCGTGCAGATCCTTGCGCGAAAGCACGAGGAATTAACGGAGCGCCTGAGGTTGTATCACGACCGGCTGAAGCAGGACGTTTCTCAGGTGTCTCAGAAATTACACCGCACGACCACGCCGGCCTTCCGCGAACGAGGGTAATTCGGAGCGTGCGGATTGGCAGTTTCGGAGACCTGTGCAGGACATCCGGGATTTAATCCTGCATTTTTCGATAGAGTGTGGATCGATCAATACCGAGCCGATCGGCAGCTGCTCCCCGGTCTCCGTCCTCCTGCTTCAGGACGGTATGAATATACGTTTTTTCAAAGCTTTCCACGACCTCTTTGAGCGTGTCCCCGGAGACATCGTCTTCTTCCCCTTTCCAGATTTCCGGGGGAAAATCTTCGAGCTGAAGCGTGCCTTCCCCGCGAAGAATAAACGCCCGTTCGATCATGTTGCGCAGCTCGCGAACGTTGCCCGGCCAGGAGTACATCATCAGCCGCTGCATCGCATCTTCGGAAACTCCCTGAATACCCTTGTTCATCTCATCGTTGAACTCGTCGATGAAATAATTGATCAGCAGAGGAATGTCCTCCTTCCGTTCCCGCAGCGGAGAAATGTGAATTTCCATGACGTTCAGACGGTAATACAGGTCCTCGCGAAATTCCCCCTCCTCCACCAGCTTCTGACAATTCCGGTTACTTGCCGTGACAATTCGCGGTGAGACCTCAATGGGCTTCGTGGCCCCGACCCGCGTAATCTGGTCGTTCTCGATGGCGCGCAGCAGTTTGCTCTGCAGGTTCTCGGGCATCTCCGAGATTTCGTCCAGGAAAAGGGTTCCCCCGTCCGCCGCTTCAAACAACCCTTCCTTGTCACCGGTCGCCCCGGTGAACGCCCCTTCGACGTGTCCGAACAGTTCAGACTCCAGAAGGGTTTCGGACAGTGCGGCACAGTTCACGGGAACAAATCGACGGCCGGCGTCAAATTTCTGGTTGTGCAGGGCGCGAGCCACGATCTCTTTCCCCGTTCCACTTTCTCCCTGGATGAACACGTTGGCGTCTGTGGGGGCCACCTTCTCGATGCGTCGACACACTTCCTGAATATTCTCGCTCCGGCCGACGAGTCCGAACGATTTGATCTCGCCGCTGACCCCGGATACCTCCTCACGCAGGTCCTGCACCTCTTTCTGAAGGTTGGATTTCTCCTGAATGCGTTCCAGCTTCTCGAATAACTCGTCAAAATCCACCGGTTTCATCAGGTAGTCGTATGCCCCTTCACGAAACGCCTCTATGGCTGTATCGAGGGTGCCATGAGCGGTCACCATAAAAATGTGGCAGTCCGGAAGCTGGTCGACGAGTTCCCGGACCACGTCGATTCCGTCCATGCCGGGCATGACGAGATCACAGAGAATCACGTCCGGGGACGTTTCAAGGGCGAGTTCCACGCCGGCTTCTCCATCCTCAGCGGTACGCACTTCGCAACCCCGTTCCCGCAGCATTTCCGCTGTGTCTTCACGAAACAGTTCTTCATCGTCGATAATCAGGATATCCATGTTCATGACGTTACGGTCGTGTTCTTAAATTCAGGTGAAATTGGAGTGCTTTGCGCGTCCGGGTCATGGTACGGAACCCAGACCGTAAACGTGGATCCTTCTCCGGGCACACTGCTTACATCGATATCCCCGCCGTGAGCCCGGATGAAACTGTGTACGATGGACAGTCCCAAACCGGTGCCGTCCTCGCGTTTACCGGACGAATAGTAGGGGGTAAAGATCTCGTCCTGATCCTCCGGGGGGATGCCTTTTCCGGTATCGGAAAAAGAGAAATAGACGCGGTCGTCCTCCTGCCACGACGAGATGGTCAGGGTCCCGCCGTCCGGCATGGCTTCAAGCGCGTTCAACCCGAGGTTCAGGAACACCTGACTGAGTTGATCTCCGGAGGCGAGAAACGGGGACTGATCTCTGAAATCCGTCTCAATCTCCACGTTCGAGCTGTCCTGGTCCAGTTCGAGCAACGTCGTAACCTCGTCGATCAGATGATCAGCCCGGCAGGGTTCCCAGGCGGGTTCAGGAGCACGTGCAAACGACGAGATATCACGGATGAGCCGGTTGAGCCGGTTGATCTGGTCTTCCAGAAACTCCACGGTTTCCAGTGTGAAATCCTCGTCCGTCTTTTCCTTTAATCGACGCAGTCGCGCGGAAATCGACGAGAGTGGATTGCCAATTTCATGCATGATACCCGACGCAAGACGACCGAGGCCTGCCATGCGCTCCTCGTGCTCGATCTGTTCCTGCATGCGCCGGCGATCCGTGACGTCCTGCACGAGCTCGACGATCTGTTCAACCTCACCGTTTTCATTACGTATCGGACTTGTAAGAAATTGCAGGTAACGCTTCTTTCCGTCCGGTGTGACGTGGACCTCTTCCCATTCCTGTGGTTCGTTCTTCTGCAGCGATTGTAACACGGAACACCGCTGACAGTCACCGGTTGAGGACGGATCCGTGGCCATTTCGGTGGATGCTGATTCGGTAAGGCGGCAGCTGGACTCATGAAGATGAGGACAGGGTCGTCCCGGTTCAAATTCCGCCTCCGGAAACCACTGCTGGACCTGTTCGTTGGCCCAGATCAGTTCACGTTGGTCATTAAACAGCAGTACCCCGGCACCGGAAGCTTTTATGACGGTTTCAAACCGCTGTTTGGCGCGAGAAATGGACCGTGCTCGCTCGATGGCCATCGATCGACTCTCGCGCAGTTCCTTCATCAGGGCCGTGGCAAAGTACGTAATCAGGCCAACCAGAATCGTCAGCGTGGTTAGAGTTCCCCCCACAAAATACGGATTCCGTGCCGGGTTCATCGTGTCTCCGTGCTGATAGATCAACAGTTCATAGTGGGAGAGCGCACCGGTAAATTCTCCGATCCCGAGCGTGGCCGCCAGCGTGACGGAACCAATCGCCACGCCGTACGCACCAACCGGATTGAACAGGATGGAAGCAAGAATGACGTGAACGAGATACAGGAACAGAAACGGGTTCTCGACGCCGCCCGAAAAGTGAAGCAAACCGGTTAAGATGAAAAGATCCCCGACGAACTGGAAGAAAAGCTGGGTGTGAACCGGCATTCCTCCCCTGTGCAACACCGCATAGGCGGCGAAATTGAAGATGATCTGTGCAGTTATCAACGTGAGGAGAGGAGTGGTTACCTGAGGATGCAGCAGGGAAAGGGGTCCCAGCGCAAGGTACACAAAGAGAACCTCCACGCCGGCAGCAATCCATCGCATCCGAATAAATTGCGCGGTTTTTTGTTCGAGGAGTTCTCGCTCGTTGTCGGTTTCCCCGGTCCGGACAACAGGGGTCGAAAAAATGGATTCCACGTGATCTTTTCCTCTGGTACTCATGTGCTATGAAACCGGAGTTTATTTTACTGCTCTTTAAGAGACATTGAAAAAACGGACCGAACGGCCCCGGACCCGGAGTTCAGATCCCGGCTCCTTCCCTGAATTGTTCCGTGTCCAGTGAGACGCTGGACTGTTCCTGAATTGCATCCAGGATATGATCGTCGGACAGCATCCGTCGCAGAAGGATGCGACTGTACGATTCACCGACAAGCTGTTGCATTCGATCCAGCTCCCCCCGGACAAGTCCTTCACCGCCAGACGAACCGATGCCGAGAATTCGAGCAGGAATTCCGGCAACCCGAACCCCCGGGGGTACGGATTCCGTTACCACGCTGCCCGCCCCGACCTGGGCACGATCACCAACTTCGATGGGACCGAGCAGGATGGCTCCGGCCCCGAGGGTGACATGATCCCCAATCGTCGGGTGTCGCTTGACCGGTTCCATGGAGGTCCCGCCCAGCACCACTCCCTGATACATCACCACGTCGTCTCCCACCTCGGCCGTCTCACCAATCACCACACCCGATCCGTGATCGATGAACACCCCCTCGCCGAGCGTGGCCCCCGGATGGATCTCGATCCCGGTGATAAACCGTGTCAGGTGTGACAGGAAGCGAGCCGGAAGTTTCCAGCCGCCGGTCCACAGAGAATGGGCCAGACGATGCATCAACACAGCGTGCACCCCCGGGTAACAGAGAAACACTTCAAGTTCGCTCCGGGCGGCGGGGTCGTTTTCCAGCGCCGCCCGAATCTGTCGTCGTATGCCATTGATCATTCGTCGAGCTCCTCAAACAACGATGTGGACAGGTACCGTTCTCCAAAGTCGGGAAGTATAGTGACAATCGTCTTCCCCATGTACTCGGGACGTGTGGCCACCTCGGCTGCCGCATGGAGCGCGGCCCCCGATGAAATGCCGCCGACAATGCCTTCAAGTTTCGCGAGCCTCCGGGCCGTCTCTCGGGCGTCTTCGTCGGACACCTGCACCACGTCATCCAGAAGATTCGTGTCCAGGATGTCGGGCACAAAACCGGCGCCGATGCCCTGGATGCCGTGAGACCCGGACGCTTCACCGGAGAGCACCGCCGAGTTCGATGGTTCAACGGCGATACTCTTGATCGCTGGATCTTTTTGCTTCAGTACGTCCGACACCCCGGTAATGGTGCCGCCGGTTCCAACGCCCGCGACAAATATATCGAGGTCCCCGCCGGTATCTCGCCATATTTCCCGGGCGGTGGTTGTCCGGTGGATGTCCGGGTTCGCCCGGTTGCGGAATTGCTGGGGCATGAAGGCATTATCAATTTCACGCACCAGCTCTTCCGCTTTTTCGATGGCTCCCCCCATCCCATCGTCGCCGGGGGTCAGTACGAGTTCCGCCCCGAGCATTTTTAGTAGCTTCCGTCGCTCAACGCTCATGGTATCCGGCATGGTCAGGATGAGCCGGTACCCTTTGCTGGCGGCAACGGCTGCCAGCGCAATACCGGTGTTTCCGCTCGTGGGTTCGACAATCACCGAGCTCTCGTCAAGCTGCCCGGTTTCCTCAGCTTGTTCGATCATGGACAGGCCAATCCGATCCTTCACACTGGCCATCGGGTTGAAAAACTCGAGCTTGCCGTAAATCAGCGTGTCGTCATTCGGTTCGAAATTCGTAAGACGGACAAGTGGGGTGTCACCTATGGTTTCCGTAATACGTTCATGAATTGTCATGGGTATGCTCCAAAAATGAGAT
>CAYXQY010000035.1:0-14021 GCA_964466525.1 uncultured Planctomycetia bacterium | reverse complement strand
ATCGGGGTACGTTGGACGGAAGGAGTTCGGAAGCATCCGGCGCAGAGAAGGGAAGAAACGAGCAGTTCAACTCGAGTTGCGCCGGAGCACTTCGGGATACGGTCTCTTCAGGTAATGTGCGGGTAGCCCCCGCAGCACGGGTCGGAAAGCAGGTAAAACAGCCGTTTTGTCGTGTGTGATGTCCGGAGCATGGGTCTATGAAAAACCGTAGCATCGTGTGCTGATTAAAGCGCAAAAACCGTTCCAGGCATCCGGTTCAAACGAACAGTTGTTCAAACGTGAGGAAAGAGGAACTGACGTCTCGGTGCCTGAGCTCGCGTCAGGGACTCTTCTAACAATCAATTTCTGCAACTTCTACATGAGCCGAGCGGAAATGATCCATCAACCATGAATATGAAAAATACTCATCATGATCCAGAGGGCACAAACAAACCTCTTTTCATGTATGGATCCCCGAGTTCTTCCGGCTGCATACAAAATCTATCGGAAGCGTCAGCCTACTGACAGCTACCTGTATGTACGCTCGAATCAGATTGTTGTAAAGTTGCAACCCGGAGTGAGAAATGTGTTGCAACTACGCAACGGAGGAGCGACTGAAAGCAGTCTTCGGACCCATCTGCAGAAGTCGCTCTTCGTTCCAGAGGTTTCGGGCAGGTTGGCTAACTGAAAGAAGAAAAACGTTTCATATGATGAAGAGCCGATAAAGGCGAATTACCCGGGTACCACCGGGCATCCCACAGTCATGCACAGGGACACTTTACACGAATGGAGGGAACAATCCTGACTCCACCAGTCCGCTAACGCCCTTTCGACCCATTTTTATCGTATAATCAGGATACGTGGTGCTTGGTGCATCCACTTCATCACCCATTTCGTCGAAGGGGCCGAAACGATACCCATGTTGTTGTCTGGGAAGAGGAGTTATCCTACACTGTCAATTCCGATTGACGTCGACCATCACTGAATTTGAATTGATAAGATAGTCCCTTGCGAATGATTTCTACCGGATGTGCACTGCTGACAGCGGTGTTGCTGTTTGCTCCCATCTGTCAGAGCCCTGCAGTAAGCGAACCGAACAGATCGTCCGATACCCCTTCCTCGGAGGAACCCCAAATGAACGATCCCGGCTCGAGCGACGAGACATCCGACGACAACGGACCGGAAGCACAACCGGACCCCAAAAAGAAGCCTCACCCGGCACTCTTCGATCCGTCGAAGACGGATGAGACCGCACCGGACACGTTCCGGGTTCGAATGAATACGACGAAAGGATCGTTTGTCATCGAGGCACATCGCGAGTGGGCCCCGCACGGCGTGGATCGTTTCTATAACCTGGTGAACATCGGCTACTTCGACGACGTTGCTTTTTTCCGGGTGATCGAGGGCTTTATGGCTCAATTCGGAATTCACGGCAATCCGAAGGTAAATAAGGCCTGGCGCAATGCCACCATCCCGGACGATCCTGTCGAGAAATCCAACAGGAGAGGATACGTCACATTCGCTCAGACCAGCGCACCGAATTCACGTTCCACGCAGCTGTTCATCAACTACGCTGACAATTCCCGGCTCGACCGGCAGGGCTTCGCCCCCATCGGAAAGGTGGTGGAGGGCATGGACGTGGTTGATGATCTGTACGCGGGCTACGGAGAGGGCGCCCCGCGCGGCAACGGTCCGAACCAGAAGAAAATCAGAAACCGGGGCAACCAGTACCTCAACGAACAGTTCCTGAAGCTTGATTACATCGAACAGGCCGAATTGATCGACGAATAGGGGAGCTTACCTGTTCTGTTACCGGTTGCCCGAACGTCAGAGGAGCTCGGGGATTCGAATGGAACGCCGGCATCGTCGGGGTGGTGGGGTATGGATGGCTCTCGAAGGATAGGTAAGGCAGCCGTGCCGCGGATCTGGAGGTGATCTTTCTTGATCCGACACCGATCACCCTATTGCACCCGGACGACGCGGGGCGTACCAGAACAGACCCGCAGGGGTGTTCCAGGGGAAGGAAGGGGTTAGCGAGTGATCACGTATGCCCGGGCACCGTGACCCTTCAGATTCGTTTGCGGAACCCCGCTTTCGTTCACCGTCACGGGGGGATCGTCAAACAGGGGCTTCACCGAACCCGGTTTCAATCCATCGGACTGGAATTGAACGGTGGCGGACCGAGTGTTTTCATTTGCCATGATCAGGTATCGGTCGCCGTCATGTTTCAGCAGGCGTGCGGCTACGTGGTCGGGCGCATCCAGCACGGACGCCTCGAGCTCCTCCCCGTGCAGCATCACCGGTGCCAGACGATGCAGCTGGCGGGTCAACCGTGGCAGCTTTTCCCATAGCGGTGTTTCGGACACGTTGACGTAATGGTAGTAACCCACCCCTTTCACACCGTGCGCAAGGGCAAGATACGTCATGCAGCGCACCTCACGGAACGTGGGCTGACGCTCTCCTTTGTCCCCCTGCATTTGATGGAGCTGACCGACGTACCAGATTGGTTTCTCCCCTCCCGACATCTCTCGCATGTGGTCGATTGCCAGGCCAACGCGGTCCATGTGAATTCCGCTTGCCTGTATGGGGTATATATCCACCGCCAGCACATCCGCGTGCGGAACCATCTTCGCCAGAAGTTGCCGCCTGGAGTGCTCCTTGCTGCGCCAGGCGGCCCAATCCACAAGGTAAATGGGATGGTCCGGGTCGCTTCGTCGCAGTTTTTTTGCTCGACGGGCAAAGACGGCCGGGTCCATGCCACCGCCGGCGGGCTCGTCCTCGATGTCGTTCATCAGATGGGCCGGTGAATCCCTGATGGATCGAAACAGCTCGGGCGATTCCTTCGGACCGTACAGGTAATACATTCCCCGGTTCTCAAGCGACTCCACAAAGGAACGTACGTACGTTTTGTTGTGGGTAAACGCCGTCGGATACCGCGATACACCGCCGGCGTATGCCGGTGTTTCTACCGTGTTGAACCCGGCTGATTCGACCTCTTCAATAGCGGGTTTTGGTACGTGATACAGGTAGATCGGAAACAGTGGCTGGCCGTCCACGATCAAATTGTTCTCGTCATTGACGTGCACGTTATCCGCAACGGCACCGGATACGGCCGTCATCAGAAGCGCGCCGATCAGCGCAATCTTCAGAAGTAATCGAGCGTGCACCCGTTTAAAATTTAAAGATAATTCCGGCATTTTTGATTCGATCACGCCAACATGTAAAAAATGAACAAAGTGAATATAAATCTTAACTGATCGATGCAGGTGGAATAAAGAAAGCTCCTTTTCTCTATGTAATCTCAAAGGATACTTCTCAAACTTGCGTACCGAATTCCGAGAACAGGACGCCGGATGGAAAACGGGATAAAGTCTGGAAAGAAAAGCACGGTATATGGTACGTTTAATCTCTTCACAGACATTTGTTCGAACCGATGTGATCAACCGATTATTCCTGACGACGGGATGGAACATGGCAGGGAAATTCGTTTTTCTCTAACCATCCTGTTCGGGTTGCTTTTCTATGGATCCACTACGGCGGCCGATTTCGACCTGGTCCAAACGTTTCATCCGCGGGACACCCCAACGTTTTTCCAGTCCAGCGGTGATATCAGGAGCACGACACTTCAGGACCGCAACGGGAATTCGGTCACGGTGGACGTTCATCATCAGGGGAACGTGAGTGCACGCGCCACCGGAACAAAGGAGGCCGGGAACTCCAGACGAACCGCCTTCGAAACCGGGCCGGCAAATGATGCCTACCGGCTAACCCTTTCCGGAGACCGTGGAGGAACGGTCACGTCTGAAGTTATTTACACATTCCGGTCGCCCGAGGGGGAGGTCTTCGATGGATACTTCAGAATGGACGCCCGAATCGCAGCCTGGAAACTGTTCAGTAACGCCAGCTCATCGGTCCGTATTGAATACAAATTTGGGCACTCCTGGTACTGGCGTGACCTTGCACACGTAACCGCGCCGGAGAAGGCGAAGGAAGCCCGGCTTGCAAACACACTTGATACCTTCGATGCGTCCGAAAAGCTGTTGTTCGACGCGACCGGGCATCGAACCGTATCCGTGCGGCTCGTGCTGACGTCCAGTTTTTTTCCCGATAACGCGCAGGTCTACCGGGTGCGCTTTCGCGGGCGGACCGCCGACGCGGATTCCGTGCAGGTATTACAGAACGAGTCAAGACCGCGGACAACGGACAGGAAAACCACGTATAACCTCCTCAGGACCGCTGATCGCTGGGCAGGATCACAACATCCAGAGCAGGTCGGGCTGAACTGGACGAAAACTGGAATGAACGTGGTCGCGGGGCAGTCGAGTGGGACGGTGTTTTATCGCCGCCGCCTGCCCGTTCAGGGGGGACGAATTTCCACTACGCTCCAATTCGATGGAGCTTCGGGCAAGAAAACGGGCGGGGGACTCCTGCTCGATGGAATTCGAACGGACGGTGGCGAGACGCTGCAGGTCCTCGTCTTTCCTGAACAAGAAAAAATGCAACTGGGCAACAAAACCGTTTCGTACGATCGATTACCGGAGAATCCGTATCGCTACGAACTTACCTTGCGCTTCCAAAAAAAACGTGCCAGGCTGTACTGGGGGGGACGGAAGATGACGTCTACCCCCGTAACATTCGTCCGTCCGGAGACCTCCATCGGCGCACGGGTAATCGAAGGAACCGTTCGATACACAATGCTAACTGCTCGGGGAGGGATTTCTAACGACGCCAGGGTTGCCTCACCGAACGACCGGCTGGACGTGCAACTGGACGTAAGCGAGGATCGGGCGATTTCCCTCCCGTCCCCCTGGCCGACTTACTGGGGCACGCACTACGAGGCGCTCAACAACGAACGGGCCGTTGAGGACCTGAACGTGCGATTCAGTGCGGTGAGGGGCTACGGGGGTCCTTCCATGGGATTCGGCACGGGGAGCGACCGAGAGGATTCCCCCACCCGTGAAGGCCCGTTCACCGGAGACACGGTGCGTCTGTCACTGGATGATTACCGGCGGCGAAACAGATGGGCGAATCCGGACGACTCGACCGCAGCGGATTACATGCCTCAGATCGCAGGGCACGACGTTCGAACGGTATGGAATTTGAGCATGACGGATGATTCCGAAAAGCACCTGCCGTACGTTCAGAGGGACCTGCACTACTGGTTTCTAACATTGATCTACGACCGGTGGCCCTCCGTCCGGGACAAACTTATCTGGCAGATCGGAAACGAACTCGTCAGCAGTCACTGGAATCCAAAAGGAGTAACGGATTCCGACGATGGTCGGGAGAAGCCGCCCGAACTGCCAGATCGTAAATGGAAAAACGGATACGACCTCCGCTGGAAGTTGGATTTCTACATCAACGAGTGGTTCGGCCCCGCTGTGGAAACCACCGAACGCGTGGGACGGGAGGTGTTCGGGAACCGGGATGCGCTGCCGGTTGCCGCCGGATCCGTGAACCCGTACAACGAGGAAAATGCCTGGTTCCTCGACCGGTTTATGCAAAGTTCGTTTGGGGGAGAGGTGCATCCCACTCTCCAGGGAGATCCCGTCTGGAAACACCTGGATTACCTCACGATACATTACATGTTTGACGTGGGCACGCCGAATCACCGACACGGAGGCAACAGATACCGGCGCCGAATGGATCGGTACGTCCGGGATTATCTCGTTCCCGGAAAAGTGAAAGGCATCTGGGTCACGGAAGCACACGGTCGAGCGGGACGGGGACCGGTAACCATCCTCCGCACCGGGTTCCGATTTCTCGACTGGGTTGCGGACCACCGTTTGAGTGCCGAGCAGGCAAAACTATTCTGGTGGGGCGAAGGGAAGCGTTCCGGAGGAAGCGGGAAAGAAATGGCGCGACGACTCGGCCGGTTCTTTCAGGAACGCGAACTCTCGTACGCCCTTCAACCGGGCAAAAATGCAGCGATCTATGCGCTTACCGGCAAATCCGGTGACGGAACGGATCGGATCGTCGTCGCTGTGGTGCCTCCGCGAAACGGGGATCCGGCGAATATCGGAACAATCCACCTGTCCGGTGGAAAAATTAACGGTGAAAGATGGCGAACGAGGGCCATGCAATACTCGGTACTCTCCCTGCCCGAATCCGTGCCTGTCAAAGGAACACCAAACGATACCGGGTGGGCAATTACCCTGAACCGGCGGGTGTTTGAACCGCTGGTGATCTGGTTGAAACGATAATTGTGGAAACAGCACAATCCTCCCCGGGAGCGTGTTCAGGGGAAACAGCGGTCTTCCGACGTAAGGTTCAGTCCGATCTGTCGGTACGAATCACGCACGTCAGCTGCGTTTCAGCGGGGAGCGGACGGTTCAGTGTGACAATCAGTTCACCGTTTTTCCTTCGAACTGATTCAGGTGTAATTTCCTGCGGCCGGGCATCGGTCGGCCAGACGCGGAGCCTGAGTTTGTTCTGTTTCGGGTCGACCCCGGTACTCACTCCCTTAATAGAAAGTCTTTTTACAGTCAGCGGAGCGGGCGCTCGAGCGACCAGTATATAGTTTATCGTATTCTGGCCGACCTGAGAGGACAGGGCGTACGTTTCCGGACGGATGTCCGGGTTCCGATCAACGCTTACGTGATCGGAGTAGTTTTTGAGGGAACCGTCTTTCAACACGTCCGCCAGATATTTGACCGCCAGCCGTCCGGGGCCGGAGTGCGATTCGATGTTCTCTCCCCAGAAAAACAGACGGAGGGCGTTCGGCGTGCCGTATTTCCCGCAGCTCCAGCTTAAAAACCGGGCTGACGTAAGTAACACATGCCACGCTCCGTTTCCCGCGCGACCGAGGGCCGTGACCCAGATCCCTTCAATCTTACCGGGCTTCATGTACTTTTCATACAACCAGTTCAGGCGGTCCCGCCACGGCGTTTCATGAAGAAAGAAATTTGCCGAAACCACGTCAAGGTGTTCCCACATCCGGTCGCCGCGAAGTGACGGGGCGTCCTTCTCCGTCAGTTTCCTGTTCAAAATTGTGCGAACGAACCGCACGGCACCCGGATTGTCAAAATTCGCCACGGTTCCTAGAACGACTTTGATCCTATTGGACGTTCCATACACGTCTTCGGACGCTTTTTTGGCGGCCGCGGCGCCGGGAGCAAGCAGCCAGCGCACGTAGTTGAGCGCCGTTTCCCTGCTGTTGTTCATGTACCATCGGCCATGTTGACTCCAGTCGATCCCGGTCAGGTACGGTTTGTTTTTCTGCACCCCGTTCATCTCCAGGCCGAACCGCCAGTAGCGCACGGGTGATCCACCGGGTCGTTCTTCGTTGAAGTAACGAATCGTGCCGTAAATGAGGTCCTGAGTTGCTCGTTTGTCCGCGCGCATCTCCGGCACGAGGTCTTCTGTCAGGCCGGGCGACGTTTCGTATCCGGCCTCGTGTCCGCGGGCGACCTCGCCCCGCAGGTTGCCGGACGTCTGTGTTGGTACGGTGAAATCGAGCCAGCGCCGTTCCCCGCTGAACGGACCCGTCAGACGGTACGTTGCCAATTCTTCCCGGTCCGGATCGTCGGTCACGTCCATGCTGGGTCCGAACGAGTGGTGCGGCCAGTAACGGAGGAAATACCGCCACTGAGTGCCGGGCGGGAACGATGAGTACAGGTCGGGATGGTGCGGACCGACGATGTCGGGCCAGGACGGACCCGGCGTCCCCTTCTCGTCAAAATTTATGTTGATCGAAGCCGTTTCCTCCGGATTCCTTTGAACAATAAGGTGCTGGAATTCAACGTGCATTTGACGCACCCTCACGACGAAAGCTCCATCGATCCCGGACGCCTCCCGGTGTGTCAACGCGTACGATCCGTCGATACTGGCCGTGATACGGTTTGCTTTTCGTTCCACCCGGAGGGTGTGCACGTTATTTCGAGGGACCCGGGCGTGTCTTATCGTTTTACCGAATCCCCGGATCGAATGCCGGTCGGCATCATAGCGATAAAACTGTGCATCCGACGAATCCGAACGAAGTCCGACTCCCAAACTGTTCCGTTTTCCCTTGAGCGAGCGAATTCGAAACCGCAATTTCAATTCGTAGCTCTTCCAGTTGCGTGACGGCAGAAGCACAGCTTCCGCATACTTCTTACCGGCCCGAATTAGCAATGCTCCGTTTTCGATACGAGCGGTTGCCCCATCTGGGAGTTTGAAATTCCAGCGGTCTGTGTTGATCCGTGAAAACGGTTCACGCAGTAACAAGGAGGGATCTGCGGGGACTTCTGAATAAGGGAACCACCCGGGAATGATAAACAACAGTAAAACCAATCCTTCGAAGATGAACCCCGGAAACATCCGGCGTCGAGCTGAACATACCATACCGCCGATCATTTACTTAAACAGCTTACTCAACTCATTTGCTTGTGGCCGTTCCGATCAGGAACATCCACCGGTTTGTCCGTTTCTTTTACCGGGGGCCTGAAACGACCATACCGGACAGCATCTATACGATGACGATACGAAAATTTGCCCGCCACAACATTCCACCTTCTTTTTTTAACGACATGTTGCGGGGTAGTGAAAAAACTTGACCCCCGCCGTTGAAGTCATATCGAGGTAAAAACAACTTCCCCGGAATCAAAGGTACGTGATTTCATTGTTAAAAGAAAGGGATTATACCCTGAAAGATTCCGGAAAACTCGACGTGTTTCCCGCAATGGCATTCAGGGAACTGGATCGAAATAGCGCGAGGATGAATACGAACCAGAAAAGGACAGCAATAAAGAAAGAAATAAAAAAAGAAAAGCGCTCAAAACGTATTCATCAGCAGGATTGGGCCGGAATGAGAAATGGATTGAATTAGATGGGGTCCAGAACGGATTTCGGGTCGGTTGGAACGGGCAGCGGAACGGGAGGTCCACACCGTTCGAAACGATACGAATGTTCTCAGCACCTCACTCCGGTGGCGGACCGGGGATCTGAAATTCAACCCCTTTCCAGTCTGCTAGGATCCGGAGGTGCCGGTACGGGTCGGACCAGCTTGAGGACGGTTCAACGATCGTTGTTTCGGGCCATTCGTTGAAGCTGGTGACCATCACGAAATCAGCGGGTGCCTCCGCTGCCGCGCGAAGGAAATCCTTCAGGGTCTGACCGTTCCGGCGGGGCATGTGATAGGCGCTGTCGGAGGAACGAAACCGACGGTTGTCATGTCCCGGATGGACCGGAAGCAACATCTTTTTTCCCGCCTTCCGGGCCTGTCCTGCGAGAAACCTGTACTTGCCCGCGATTTCCTCGTGGCGGTGGGCCCGAAAATTACTGAACGTACTGTAAAACCCGAACGAATCAATGCCACTGATTTCGAGCCAGGAAGAGGGAATATGTTTTATGCGGTCCGACCGGCCCAGCGCGTCCGCCCGGCCATTATGGTCAATTTTATCAAGAATCCAGTAGACCGGCCCAACTCGTTCTTCAACGTACGTCACCAGCTCACGAACCTGGTCAACCGATAGCTTCGGCCTGTGCGCGATCTGATACAGGTATATCACCGGCTGTCCATCGATGTGAAGGTAGGCGGAAGATGTTCTGTACCGGTCCAGGAACCGGACCACCCTCTTTTTGTACGCGTCAAAGTCATTGTGAAACTGCGCCCGCTCGTCGAACAAAGCAACCGGAAAACCGAGTTCCTCCGCCATGGGAAGAACGGTCGATTCGAAGGTCTCTTTTCGTCCTTTGACGTCTCCCCACCAGCTCACCAGGAACGCATCGATACCGGCCTGTTGTGCGAGCCGCATGTGCCACCTCGCCACCTCCCGATCGCCACTGTCGTACAATCCCGCGAGCGGATAGGCCTGAGAGGCAATCGGCGGATCTCCTTCCTGTCCGATTCGATCGATGGCCCCTTTCTCGAGAAACGTACCGGTTTTATTTTTGGTCCATTGTCCCCACCCTTCGCCGGCCGGTTGATTGTCGCGGTACCAGATGTAGTAATTCGCGAACAAAAGAGGCTGATCCGTCTCGGAAACCGACTTCCCGGCGTGTTCCGTACCGGAGGGGGCCCCCGGGACCTCCGCCACGGACACCGTACAGAGAAGATAGAGGATCAGGATACTACGTACATACCAGGGGGTGTTACCGCCGTTCTTCTTCCAGTTTATACACGATTTTACGAAGTTCACGGTTCCTGCGTGTCTTCCAGTGATCCGATCTCTATTTTCGCTCTTTCATCGTGGTAATTTCCCATTCATTATCAAAAAACGAGCAATCTGTTAGAACCCTGGTTTGAGTTCAGCACCCGGTTGTACTTGGTCGGTCATGACAGCATGGAGGGAATTGAGCTTCAAAAACAGAATCAGGACGCCCCACCCACAAAGCACACGGTGCCTCGGTACATGCCGAGTGTAACCGCTCCCGGTAGGATACGGAGTATTCAAACTGCCCCTTACATTCGATCCGTTTATTCGCCTTTTCCTGAAAACGATGGCCCTCCTATTATCCGTGCAAAAGGGTTGGAATTCTTTGTTGTCAGCATTTTCCTGCTTACTCCGGGTCGGATGGACCGGCGGGCCGTGAACAAAACCATTCAATGGGGGTTGACCTCCAGCCAATCGTTTATTTCTTGGATCGCTACCGAATCCGTGACGACGCTCAGATGATTCACGTCCTTCAGAATTTGTACCTGCCCATGAGGGACATGTCTCTTTAAGATTGATTTGTATAATTCGGCATCGAAAAACCGATCCCTGTCGCCTAAAAGAACAAGTAGATCTTCCCGAATACTCGACAGGTCCTCCTTATAATCTTTCCGAGCGGTAAATGACCTTAAAAGACGGTAGGAGTAGGTTAACGTTTCGGTTCCATCCCGGGCAATTTCCGGCATTTGAAATCGAATAACAGAATATGAATTAAACCTTTCCACACCGATACGATTCAACATCCTCAGACCGAGGAGACGGGGAACATTCGGTAATGCCCACCCCGATGCGTCGGGTCGGTTCGCCTTGATGTTGGGATGGATAAACGGAGCCAGCAAAACATATCCGTCCACCGGTATGTCTCGCTGACCACCGGCCAGTCGTACAAGAAGCCCTCCACCAATGGAATGTCCCCCCAGGATACAGGAGGCATTTGGATGACGTTCCCGAAGATGACCAATCAGGTCTTCCAGGTCATCTTCCAGCTGTCCTACGTAATCCACATCACCCCGCCTGATGACCTGTGGTCCATGTCCACGCACGTCCGGTGTATAGACATGTGCTGCCCCTGCGTCACGAAGGGCTTCGGCCAGGGGTTGAAGGTAGGCACTGTGATACCCGGATCCGTGAACAAGCACGAACACCCGATCTACATTGCCGTCGGCCTGATATCCGTAATAGTTCAGCCGGGCTCCATCCCTCGCCCGAAACCGCTTCATTTCGGGTAATCGACCACTTTTCTCCACATGATCAAGCACTTCTTCGTACCGGACGTCCATCTGTTTAGGATTCGGATCCGGGGTCGAACTGAACCAGACAAGCCCCACTGCAACAGCAAGGTAAAGAAACATACCTGCCGTCGCGACAATCAACACCCGCTTTGTCCAGCGTTTGAAAGAGCTCATGGTATAAGTTCAGTCCTGCATCCTCGAAAAAAAACGCCCGACAAACAGATCGACCCCCCGACCACACGATTTGTCATGTCCAATGATCACATCACGGGAGTCGAAGTCCAGAAGCCTATGGTACGTTAGGATGTCCCGTTACGCAACCGTTCTTCATCGGACCCGACGATGAATGCGCCGAATTCGCTTTTCTTTTTTTCTGAACCGACCGGCCCTCGTCGGATCAAACAGTGCCCCCCCGTACCGCAGGGGATCAGTCGATTGTCTCCAGGGGAAAAGTGAACACATCGTTCCTATTGTTCGAGAACTGATCACGCTACCTCATAATGCGCGCGCCTGTGCCGACCATGATCAACGCCAACGGGAACGGCTTCGGAAGAATCCGAAATGAATTCCTTTTCTCCGGCTTTTCTTCATGCGAGTACCGCTTTAATC
This sequence comes from uncultured Planctomycetia bacterium, assembly GCA_964466525.1. Classification (GTDB taxonomy): domain Bacteria; phylum Planctomycetota; class MHYJ01; order CAYXQY01; family CAYXQY01; genus CAYXQY01. Next base: position 2,068 of record CAYXQY010000035.1, on the reverse strand, counting down.
ATGAGTCCTTCCCAGGAACGTTCGCAAATACGGGTGGTTACTGTAAAAACAGGTTCATTAAACCCAGTTCAAGCCTGGTACTCAGCAGAATGATGGCGAAAAAGTAGACGATACACAGGACGTACGCGGGAAGCCAGTACGTCCGCGTGTTGGCTTTTTCCAGTTTCAGAAGACGGTTCATCGGAACGGGAGCGGCTCTTAACTGAAGGGTGATCACAACGGCGACGATCAGTGTTGTCAAAAAACCGATCGGCCCCCACCATAACCAGGAAATGTAGGGCATCAACTGCCAGACCAGTATATTCGTGACCATGCCGACAACCACGCCGGCAAATACACCCGTGCCGAGCATCCACTCCGTCAAAAGACCCATCAGAAAAGCGGCTGCAAGCGGACCGTAGAACATCGTACCGATCTGGTTGATCTGTTCCACCACGGTTTGCGTGCTCGGTTCCAGGGCAAACGCCAGGGCCGATCCGGTGGCAAATAACCCCCATAGGAGCGTACAGACTTGACCCGCCCGCAAATAGTGCGAGGTTGATCGGCCCGGTGCGAGGTACTCCTGATAGAAATCCCGAATGGTCACGGCGCTCAGGGAGTTGATGGCGGAGTCAAGGCTGGACATCAGCGCCGCCATGGCGGCAACAAACAGGAGGCCGATCAGGCCATGGGGAAGAGCGGCACGAATAAAAAGCGGAAGCATCCAGTCCGGGTGTTCCTGAAACCGGGTCCGGAACGTCTCGACGGAAAGGTTCAGGTTCCCGGCAATCGCCTCCGCTTCCGTAAGAAAGGTTGCTCCAACTACGAGTCCGACGAGGCAGTACAGGAGAACGATCGGATACCGACCGAACGCGTTTAAAAGCATGGATTTCCGAACGTCGTCCTCGTTTGCAACCGACATCTCGCGCTGCACCTGACTCTGGTCACAGCCATAGTAGGCCACGTACAGGAAGAACCCGCCGATCAAAAAGGGCCAGAACGCGTACTGCTCCTCTTTCGAAACGCCCCAGTGTCGAAAATCGAAGGCCCTGAACCGTGCCGGATCGTCGTATGCTTGGACAACCGCTTCCGCATTCCAGTTCAAGAGATCCAGCCCAATCCAACCGCAGATCAGCAAACCGACGACAATGACAAACATCTGGAGGACGTCACTAAAAATGACCACGCCGATCCCTCCAAGAACGTCGTAGATGATCGTTACCACACCAATGATCAGAATGGCGATCAGGACCTGCTGGGTTGGACTACTCAGAAAAGATTCGGGGGCAAGCGTCGGTAACTTGAATGTAGCGGCAAGAATTTTCGCCCCGCCGTAAATAATCACTCCCGAGGCAAGTCCCCGCATAAGCAGGAACAACCCGCTGACGAGCGAACGTGTTTTTTCGTCGAACCGCTCCCCCAGATACTGATGCATACTAATGTATCGTCCTCGGTGAAGGACGGGGATAATAACGACCATGACCACAATCAGGGCGATCGGTACCGCCACTTCGTACGCCAGCCATTTGATGCCTCCGCCCTTCTTCAGGGCGACGAACGCCGGGACGGAGATAAAGGAAATGGCACTCAGCTGAGTGGCCATGGTGGAGAAACCGGTCTGCCACCATTTCATCCGCTGGCCGGCAAGGAAATAATCGTCCGTATTCTCCTGATACCGGTTCAGGTATGCCCCCACACCGATCAGAAACAGGAGATAAGCCACGACCACCGTCCAGTCAAGCCAGTTCATCGCACCTCACATGTAATGGGTCCGGTGTACCAATGATGAAGGTCCGCCTTCAACGGTCGCTGAAAGTCATGATCCCAATCCCGGGTTGTCAAACCGGATGACACGGTCCTGCACTCCACAGGATTCCGGGAAAACTCAACCTGTCCGTACCCTCCAATCGATCGCTCAGGACATTTTAAAATCTACCGGACCCGAATGTTTAGCCCTTCCCGTTTGTCCTGCCGGACCACGAATCTCTCACAGGAGCACCCGCACCGGATCAGATCCTTTTTTAGCTCCCATCAGAAAAGGGGGTGCGTACTCAGCGTCCGATTTTTGGGGTATAACAAGGCATTTTGA
>CAYXQY010000034.1:18641-25905 GCA_964466525.1 uncultured Planctomycetia bacterium | reverse complement strand
CAGTGCATCGACGAGGAGGATTTGACAAAGCTAATCGGCGTAACTCGTTTCGTCTAAAGGAGATAGAATGCAATTGGAGTCTCTGGGCGATTGCGTATTCTCACCGATGCGCTTTCGGCATCGCCTGCGAATCCGCGCACTACAGAGATCAGAATTGCATTCTACTGACGAAGCGGGGGTTTTTCAGCAGTCTCCTTGAGGTTTTTCCCCGGATATTTCTGTTAAAACGAGCGGTTTCGATAATGGTCCTCCGCGTAATTCAGAATTCCCCGAGGAATCGACCGATACCGAGCCGTCCACGAAACAGTAGGATGAGGTGAGTAAGGAAAAACATAAGAAAGCTAAGTACGAAACTGGGAAGTACAGTATACCACAGGACCTCATTCATGTATTTTGCCCATTGGTCCTCTCGCTGTTGTGGGTCCGGTCGAAACGTGAGGGGGGCTCCGTCGTAAAGAAAAGAGATCGGATGGATTCGATACATCCAGTACCACACGGCGGGAAGCAGTTTATCGTCCGGTGAAGGAAGACGGATCGGGTCGGACGGACCGGATTGTTTTTGCACCTGTACTTCCGGTGTCCCCACAGGTTCGTACGACATTTTGTTCAGTGAGACCCTGCTTAATAGAATGCCCGGGAGGACGATTAGCGGAATGAGAGCCATCGCAAACACCTGATTTTCCGAAATCGTCGAAACAAGAAGTCCGACGATGACTCCAACAACCACTGATAGTTCGATCAGGCCAAGGCTCATCAATAATTGATAAGCGTATCCGGGTTGGGAATAGTGAATCGAGCCGGTTAAAAACAGACCCCCCACCAGTACCAGACCCACGGACAGGCCGAGCACGCCGTACCACAACAGTTTTGAACTGAGGTACGCTATGACATAGGTTTCCTGAAAGGGGGATGCCATACGTTCCTTCTCGACGATCGAAAACTCACGAATAATGGATAGGGACGAGGTGCTAATTCCCAGCCAGAAACATGCGACAATTGATAAAAACATTGTTCGTGATGGGGACACGTGTATATTGGATACCGTACCAATGAGGACCCCAATGATGGCCGGAAGGATAAACATGTATGCCATGAAGGCGGGATGCTGAAACAGCACGATCTGCTCACGCTGGAGAAGAGCCAACTGCCGGGGGATCAGATGTCGAGCCGCAAACAGTATGCTTCGGATGGGTCTGGTAAGTGAGGCCCGGAGTGCGAGGTAAAGTACGCGAAGAAAGTCCCGAACCAGTACAAAACTCCAGAATATAATTCCTTTGGCGATCAAATAGAGCGGATAAACGGCGGCCAGCAGAGATCCAAAGAGTGCTGAACGGTCCGTTTCCACTGATTTTTCTTCCGAAGGCAGTTCGGATTGCAGCTGGTCAAAAATAGCAGAAAAGGATTCACACTGTCGTTTTTCAAGTAGTTGATCGGGGGGGGCCTGATCTTCTACGGTTCCGTCCCCAAGCAGAATAATACGATCACAGACTTCAAGTTTTTCAGTATGGTGGGTGGTAAAGACGACGGTACAGCCGTCTTCGGTGAGTTCACGCAGTAGATCGATGAACGATCGGTGATTCGCGGGATCCAGCCCGGCGGTCGGTTCGTCAAGAAGCAACAACCTCGGGGAGGAAATTAACTCGGTTGCGGTGGACACGCGCTTTCGCTGCCCACCACTTAAATTCCCGACACGACGATGACGGATCTCATATATGCCAAGACGACGAAGTAAATCCTCGATTCGTTGGTTCTCCTGTTGTAATGCCTCATCTCCACGCCGGATTATGGCGGCGAATTTGATCGCCTGAAGAACGGTTACTTCGGACTGGACAATATCTTCCTGAGGAATGTATGCAAGGTTGCTCTGGTGTTTCTGAAGATTTCTGGATATCGGTTCATCGTCAACGGAGACCTGACCGGTCTGAGGACGCAGATTTCCGCTCAAACATTCCAGGACCGTGGTTTTGCCGCTGCCACTCAACCCAACGATCGCGGTAAGTGTGTTGGACGGTATTTCCATCCATCGGGTCGAAAAGGTTTTATGCGTTCCCCGATACAGCTCCACATTTTCAAGCTGCATACGAGCCCCACCGGCCGTTGTACCGGTGTTGTATTTGCCTGGAATTTGATCGTCGTGCTCAGTCATGAGTGTTCGTCCGGGAGGTGTATGAAATTCGGAAGGTGGGTTTTCGCTGAAATTGGATTCTATGCAGAACGTGTGTATCCGGTAACCCTGAAAGAACGATTCGTCCCTGAATGAGGGTATCAGTGATGTGGAACTGTTTTCTATCGTAAGTGAGTTCGATTTTATGGACGTCTAACCCCCCGATCTGCTCGGGTCTGGTGGGATGAAGAATATTAAAGGAACCGGTTCCTCGAAGTGAGATCGAATGATCCTGTCGTGATGTCTGCGAAAGTTGAACACTTCCTGACAGGCGGCAATTGAAGAATGCGTTTACATAGTGATCAATTGCGGAGATATGAAACGTTTGACGACGAGCCCTTTTCTTCCCTGCATCCGAACTCGTCATCCGCTCGGGAAGAAACAGTTCAGGTGTTGCCGGAGCATTGAGGAGCACACGACGCTCGATTCCAGAGATTTCAGTTTTGCCATTCTCCAGACTGGAATGAAGTTTTCCGTCACGAATCCGGTGCCTTATCTTGAAAATTTGACCTTCATACGGGCTGATGAAACGTATAACGTTCATTTGAGCTTTCGGATTTTTCTGTTCACCCTGAATGAACTCCATCAATCTGTTTTGTTCCTGCTCGGAGAGGTTTTCCGGTTCGATTGACCCCACGGGATATCCCTGTTGTCCTATGGGGAACAGTTTATCCGAGGAACCAAGCGAATGCAGTATATCCATTACCCCGGATTTCAAATGCAGGCGTTCCTGCGGTGCAGATGAAAGAAGGAGAAACCGGAATTGATGCAATTCACGTTGTTCAGTAAACGAAGTATCCGAAACTTCGGGATATGATCCTGTGTATCGAATCGTCTTGACAAGGTGGAACTGTCGTATCTGTTCAGATTCCCAGTTCCGGGCCCGACCGGGTCCTGAAACGTGAAGCTGGAGTTCCCGGACACGTGCGTCCGCTGTTTGCACAAGTTTCCGTACTCGGTGTCCGGTTCGCGAGGATAGATCGGACGGTTTCTGAACGTCCGGAACAAGTAGTCCGTAGAGAAGAAGTACTGCGGACAGAAATAAGCCACAGAGGACGAGAAAGGTGCCCGGGAGTAAGGCGCTTATCCGGTGGATTGATCTCAGAGATGGTTTCATTCCGTCAACCAGGCAGGGAAAAATTCCGGAGGTTAGTCCGTACGGTTTTCACTCCAGGTGTTCATAAAATCAATTAATTTGCGAAGCCGGCCAAAATCTTTGGAGGTAAATTGAAATACCAATCGGTACAGTTGCTCGGGCAGGTCGTCATCCGCTCCGTTGACCGGGTCCTTCTGCAGTTGAAATCCACTTTCAGGACATAGGTCCTTGAAGTCTTCCTGCAGGGACCTTTTCTGTTCCGAATTAGGGGGATTCCAGAAACGAATCACGAAATGTTCGCCTACGTATCGGCTGCTGTGATAATTGGAATAAAACGTATTTATGGACGCCAGGGCTTCCTCCGGTTTCTGCACGTATTCGAATAGGTTCATGTCCGTGGAGGAGATGGTACCCGCTTCGATCAGGTTCTCCGTCAAATACGATATGAAGTCCTGCCAGAACCCATCACGGTCAATCAAAATAATGGGAAGGAGATGCTGTCGACCGGTCTGTAGAAGGGTCATCAGTTCAAGAAATTCGTCGTGTGTTCCCATTCCCCCGGGAAAGATCACAACGGCATTGGCTTCTTTCGCAAAGATAAGTTTTCGGGAGAAAAAATATCGAAAATGTATGCACTTTTCGTCCCCCCGTATATATCGATTCGGTTGATCCTCAAACGGAAGTGTGATGTGTAAACCAAAGGAATTTTCCGCTCCGGCGCCCTTGTTGACAGCTTCCATAATTCCTGGACCGGCCCCTGAGATCAGCATGTAATCATCTTCGGCGGAGAGCCGTGCAAAGGTTTCTGCATCCCGGTACGTCTGTTGTTCGGGACCGGTACGAGCGGAACCGAAGACGGAAATTTTCTGGCGTTCCCGATAATCCCGGAAGACCTGAAATGCATAACGAATTTCCTTCATGCTGTTGGTAATAATCTTCATGTCCAGAGCCGTGGCATCGTCCTGCGATAATTTCCCACCGGTGACCATAATCTGTCGAACATAAGATTTGAGTTCGGGGTCCTCCAGATCGAGGGACTCCACGGCTTTTTCAATTGATTCATTTACGTCCCTGCTTTGTGTTCGATACGGCATAAGATCCCCTTCAGTAATTTGTAAATCAATCGGTGCAAATACCTTCTGATGAAGTTTTGATCAAGAGTATACTTCAAAAAAACCTGTCATAGTACAATATACCATACGTTCGCAAACTGATTGTAATCACCCAAACATTCGGCAATAGCCAGTACAAATTCCTCTTGATTCCTCGTTGTCAACGGAAGAAAATAATAAGCATTCCTTCCCATTTTGAATGTTCCACCCGAGCAGAGACATTCACCCCTTTTATCGTTTTCTTGCTCTTTTTCTATTGAGTACGAGTGATCCGATGTCCGATCAGAAAACTATCGAGATCAAAGGCGCACGACAGCACAATCTCAAATCCATTGACCTGTCCATCCCTCGTGGTGAATTTGTTGTAATTACCGGAATTAGTGGTTCCGGTAAGAGTTCGCTCGCTTTCGACACGTTATATGCGGAAGGACAGCGCCGTTATGTGGAGAGCCTGTCCGCGTATGCCCGGCAATTCCTGGATCGGATGGACAAGCCCGACGTGGAATCCGTCGATAATATTCCCCCGACAATATCCATTGAACAGGTTTCAGGCGGGGAAACCCCACGTTCGACCGTCGCAACGCAGACGGAAATATACGATTATCTTCGGGTGCTATTTGCACGAGTTGGCACGCCTTATTGCCCGGAGTGTGGAAATCAAATTCGACGCCAGAGTCCGGCTGAGATTATTGATCAGGTACTGAGTCTGCCGAATGAACACCGAGCGATGATTCTTGCGCCACTCGTCCGTAATCGAAAAGGGGAACACAAAGAAGTACTGGAACTGTTAAAACGGGAAGGGTTTGTTCGTGCACGGATCAATGGTGAGATCGTTGATATTCAGGATTTACCTGATCTGGACAAGAACAGGAACCACGAAATTGAAGCGGTGGTCGACCGAATCGTCCTTCGTGATGGGGTCCGGCAACGTGTGGCGGAATCCGTTGAGGCGGCTCTCGAACTGGGTGATGGATTGGTGATCGTTACACATCAGGAAGAAAAGGGGGAGCCGTGGACGGACGAACTGTACAGTGAAGAGTACGGTTGTCCGGATTGTGGGGTAAGTATCAGTGAGTTGTCCCCAAGGATGTTTTCTTTTAACAGTCCCTATGGCGCCTGTTCCAATTGTGACGGACTCGGGACTCGACCGGAGCTTGACGAAGATCTCATTATTCCGGATCGGACGAAATCGATGGACGACGGAGCCATTGAGGGCTGGAGGAAGACCGGACGCAGGGCAGCGGTCTATTACAGCCGCAAAGAACGGGAGTTCTGTAGCAAATTCGATTTCAGTCACGAGGCACCGATCAATGAAATGTCCGACGACTTGTACGATATTCTTGTGTACGGGACGGGCGCGGAACAAGAACGGAAATATGGTGCCTCGTACGACGGGGTCATCCCCACGCTCGAGAAGCGCTTTGAAAAAACGGACTCGGATTACGTGAAACAGAAAATTCACAAGTATATGAGCGACCTTCCCTGTGAACGCTGTGGAGGAGGGCGTTTGAAACCCGAGTCCCTGGCCGTTCGTGTGCATGATCGTAACATCCACGAGGTTTGTGAGATGCCGATTCACGGAGCATTTGAGTTTTTTCAGGAGGTGTCGCTGGACAGCGAAGAGGAGCGTGAGATCGCGGGCCCGGTGGTGAATGAACTTCGAGACCGACTTGGTTTTCTGCAGGATGTCGGCCTGGACTACCTGACGTTGAATCGAAAAAGTGCCACCCTGTCTGGCGGAGAATCTCAGCGAATACAATTAGCCTCGCAGGTTGGATCTGGCCTGGTCGGCGTCTGTTATGTTCTGGATGAACCCACCATCGGACTTCATCCCCGGGATAACCGGCGGTTGATTCGTACACTTCAGCAGTTGCGGGACCTGGACAATACCGTCATCGTGGTGGAGCATGACGAAGATACCATCCGGTCGGCGGATTACATGATCGAAATCGGCCCGGGTGCCGGATCGGGGGGAGGGGAAATTGTAACGGAGGGACCACTGAAGGAAGTCATGGATGAACAAAATGATTCACTTACCGTGCAGTACCTGTTGGGAGAAAAAGAGATCCCCGTCCCCGGGGAACGACGGGCCCCGGATAAGGGAGAGATTACATTGTACGGGTGCCGGAATAACAATCTTCAGAATATTGACGTGGAGTTTCCCCTCGGGCAGTTTATCTGCGTGACCGGTGTATCCGGGTCCGGGAAAAGTTCACTTGTCACACAGACCCTGTATCGGGTACTGCATCGAAAACTGCATAGTTCAGGGGACAAGCCAGGTGCTTACAAAAGAGTGGAGGGACAGGAACAGATTGATAAGGCAATACTGATCGACCAGGAACCAATTGGCCGTACCCCTCGTTCTATTCCCGCCACCTATATCGGTGTATTCACGCCGATTCGGAAATTGTTTGCCAACTCCAGGGAGGCAAATATTCGTGGATACGAGAAGGGAAGATTCAGTTTTAACGTGAAAGAAGGGCGGTGTGAGGCCTGTAAAGGACGGGGGGAGAAGGTAATCGAAATGCATTTCTTACCGGATGTTCACGTAGATTGTGAAATTTGCAATGGGAAACGGTACAATAGAGAAACCCTTGAAGTGGAATATAAGGGAAAGACCATTTACGAGATACTGAATTTTTCCGTTTCGGAGGCGCTTGATTTTTTCGAAAACCATCAGAAAATTCGACGGATCCTGCAGACGGTTGAGGATGTTGGACTGGGATATCTTCGACTCGGGCAACCCAGTCCCACGCTCTCGGGCGGAGAGGCACAGCGAATCAAACTCTCGTCGGAACTCGGCCGGAAACAGACCGGTAACACGTTTTACGTACTTGATGAACCCACGACCGGTCTTCATTACGAGGATGTGAGCAAATTGCTTGATGTCCT
>CAYXQY010000034.1:0-18631 GCA_964466525.1 uncultured Planctomycetia bacterium | reverse complement strand
GTTATCGAGCATAATATCCAGGTGATTAAAACAGCAGATCACGTAATTGATCTGGGGCCGGAGGGAGGGGACGAAGGCGGAGGAAATATTGTTGCCGAGGGCGCCCCGGAAGAAATTGCTGAGGTTGACGCATCCTACACCGGAACATTTCTTGACGACGTCCTGAACTGATCTTATCGGATAAATTGAGCCGGTTGATTTCTCGTGGCACATGTCAACGGACGGGGCAACGGTGAGTTGCGAACGAATCAGCTGACGCAACGAGACGGAGAGGACCGGGTGGAATGGGTCCGGCCCGGCTATTTCCTGGCCCTGTTTATTGCCGTTTCCTGGGTGGTAGGAATGTTCCCGCATTCGACGGCACTGTTTGAGGCATGGGATATGGCGCTGGGAAGAATGCTGTTAATCTCAGCGACGTCGCTGGCATACTATGGGTTACTGAACGTTCGCAATGATTCCGTGCTATCGTCGCTGTCCGGCCTGTCGGTGTATGGAGGAATACTACTGCTTACACTTGTCGCTTCAGGCCTCGCAATTCATTCGGATCGGTCGGCTGTATATGTTCCACTCACACTTTTGACCATGCTGGTAGCTGTGGGGTTTTCACCCGTGCTCGCCATCGAATCCTACTTTTTCATATTCTTACTCGTTTCCGTGACCTGGATTCCGTCCGGTGAGCCATTCAGTGTGTTACAGCATACCGGGACGATTCCGTTCACCTCCGATGTATTCTTTCTGTTAAGTTTTATCGCACTTGCCCCCGGATCAATTGCGGCGGGGATTATGTGCAAATCGATTCGAAAGCGAACCAGGCCCCTAAGTGCCGGGCTTGCATCAGGCGTAATCAACGTGTTTATGATGTTAGGCCTGGGGCTTTTACTGTATCCGGGGCACGAGGTGATTATTAAGGAGGAATACCGACGGATACTTTATGTGTCGTCCGGCGTAGCGTTTAGCTCAAGTTTGGCATCAGGCATTTTGTTGCTTGCCATTTTACCGATCGTTGAAAAAGTATTTGAAATGCCGACGGATCTCGGGTTGCTCGAATTGACGGACATGAATCAGCCGATGCTTCGAAAGCTTGCGATGGAAGCACCGGGGACGTATCACCACAGTCTGAGGGTCGGTACACTGTGTGAAGAAGCGGCCGAGGCGATCGGAGCAAACGCGCTGCTGGCACGGGTGGGAAGTTACTACCACGACATCGGAAAAACGACGAAACCGCAGTACTTTATCGAAAATAATCAGGGAAGGGAAAATCCCCACGATCGCCTTCCCTCCAACATGAGTAAACTGATTCTCATTGGTCATGTTCGAGATGGTCTGGAGCTCGCCGATGAGTATGGCCTTCCGGAATGGGTAAAGGCCTTCATAGCCGAGCATCATGGCACCTCGGTGACGGAATACTTTTTCGCTGAACAGGTGCAATCCCAACTTGCAAAAGGAGAGGAGCCGGACGTGGAAACGGCTGATTTTCGGTATCCCGGCCCACTGCCACGGACACGCGAAACCGGCATCTGTATGCTTGCGGATACAGTAGAAGCAACGAGTCGATCGCTGGATGATTCTTCACCGGCAAAGATAGAGGGGATGGTAGATCGCGTTGTTGAAAAAAAACTACAGGACGGACAGCTAAACGAATCCGGATTGACGCTGGGAGAAATTAAAACCATTCGTCGGACGTTTGTTGAAGTGCTATCGGGGATGCTTCACGGGCGTGTAGAGTATCCTGATCAGGAGAAGGAGATCGCCCCCGATGAAGACCACGGATCGGAATCGACGGAACATTTACAACAGAACCCCCGGCAAACGGATGAAAATACCGAGAATAGCGGACCGTCCGAGGACTCGGCATATACCACATCCGGTGCTGGTGGTTCTGCTCCTTCCGTTTCCTCCAATCAAGACGTGGACGGCAAACGACGTATTTTCATACTGGATCAACAGGATGATTTATCCGTAGCGGAAAAAGAGATTAGGGAACTTGTCCATTTTGTCCTTGATGCCGAACATTGTGACCGGGATATTAGTGTTGTCCTGTTGAAAAAAACCGAAATTCAGGAGTTAAATCGACAGTATCTGGATGAGGACCGCCCAACGGACGTTCTGGCGTTTCCGATGTCCGAAGCCAGGAACGAAGAGGTCGGAACCAGGAATGAAGAGGATGGAGCTAAAATGGGGGATACACTTGGGGAGGTGATGGTGTGTCCGGCCGTTGCCCGGTCAAGAGCGACTGATATGGGGCATTCCCCTCTCCATGAAACGTATCTTTATGTAATACATGGTTTACTTCACCTCCTTGATTATGACGATAAGAATAAGGAGGACAAAGAGAAAATGAAAACAAGGCAGGAAGAACTACTGGAATCGTTTGTCGGGACCAAAATGGAAAATACGATGGAATGATAATTCCTGAACGACCCCGCGTCGTTTCGTATGTACGGAGAAAGGAGGGAAGCGGGTGACGGGACTTGAACCCGCAACGTCGAGCATGGGAAGCTCGCATTCTACCGTTGAATTACACCCGCATTGAATTGAATATGTTATGTATCTTGGACACAATTTCAAGAAGGCTGAGGGTACTTATGATCTGTGATGAAGGAGGTTCCGTGCCAAATCTGTGCCGGCTTCAAGTGTTTCTTGTACTTTTCCTGGCCGGGCTTATATTTCAACCGGTTCTGTTTGCGGACAGTGATGCGGACAGTGATCAGAACACGTCAAATCGTTCCAGTTCCGGGGAGACGGCAGAACGTTCGGTCAAGGAGTTGGTGAACGAACTATCTTCGGATGAGCGACCACCACGACAGGACGCGGCGTCGAAATTGGTCGTCAGGAAATCGAAGAAAGCCGTACATAAGGTTAGTGAATTGCTGTATTCCGGGTCCGACCGAGAAAAGAGTGCGCTGTTGACTGCAATTGCAAACGAAGTGGGTAGTGAGAACTCGGTTACACATCTTTTGAAACCGATTCTGTTGACATATGCCCGTCATGTGAATGGTTCGGATACCACCCTGGTTGAAGCCGTGTCGTATTACCCTGAAGACACACTACTTCAATCGCTGGAATCGTTATTAACCGGTTATACTACAGATACCCGGAAAACCTTCAAGATGACGCTTCTACAGAAAGCCCGACTGGTTCGGGTTCTGAGTCGGAATCAGATACAGGCCGATCCGATTGCTGCTGCCCGACTTCTTGTTCCGCTTTTAGACACACTATCCCCGGAACTGAAATCGGAGATTCTCGTAGTGCTTCAGGAACGCTTTCATCTATATCTCAAGACCCGGTTTGAGGATTGGAAATTATGGTGGAACGAACAAAAAACAAAGAAGGATGCTGAAATCTACCGCTCGCTTTTACGGCAGCGTTCAGACGCTGCTTTTCAGGATTGGAAAGGGGCTGTTGATCATTTGCTTGCCGTTACAGGAGACAAATCGTCATCACCTTCTGTAGACAAACTCCTGCAGACGAAGGATCCGCGGAAAATCGTCTATTTGCTCCAGCAGATTCAGGAGCATCCGGATCGTGAGAACCTGATTCCAGAGGGTGAAAAGGTCCTGATGCTTCTGTCAGATCAGAGCCATCCTGCTGTTCGGAGAGAGGTGATCAAAGCGATAGGGGTTTTGAATATCAATGAAGGTCGGGATGAAGTCACGAAGCTGATTGACCATTATAGACCGTCTATTCGTGAAGCGGTCGCCGTAACGCTCGGAAAGATTGGTAACGGGACTTCCGGGGAACGACTCGCCGAACAGTTGCGCAACGAAAAAAACCGATCCGTGATGATTGCGATTTTAAGCGCATTAAAAAAGCTCGATTACAAAGAAGCCGTATTTATACTGCACGATCAGCTTCAGAAAACGAATTTACACGCTTCCGTTCGAAATGAGATTGTATCCACGCTTGGATCCATGGGCCAGGCGAAAAGCTTACCGATACTGAAGTCACTTCTTAGGAAATCAGAACCGGAAGAGCAGGTCACGTTGCGGTTTAATCTTGCTCTCAGTATCGGAGAAATCGGTGTGCTTGAAGGTGTATCACCTCTCATTGAACTCCTTGAGTCACCCACGCCGAGTGTAAGGGGGGCTGCTGCGCTTGCCCTGGGAAATATTTCCTTTGAGGGCCAGGCGAAAGGAGGACTGGAGAACAAAAAAGCACTCAGGGCCCTGTTTCAGCTTCTGCAGCAGGCGGAGGATCCAACGGTCAAGAGGCGTGCTGCAAAAAGCATCTCAAAAATATCGATTCCACGAACAGCCGATCAGCTCGCGGAGGTCATTGTAGCTGGTGAGGGAGAGATCGAGGACGTGATCCGGGATGCCCTGTCGAATATACTTGAAAAATATCCGGAAAAGCTGACAAGCGTTATACCGGTTTTACAGGATGACGGACATCATTCACTGGTTGTGGAGATAGCCGGGCAACTTGAGAAGGAAACGTTAAACTCATTGGATAAATCCACGTATCGAAGCGTAACGGTTGGTTTCGTCAAATCGTACCTTGCCGTGTCGAACTGGTCAAAAGCGATGGCACTGCTTGAACGGATGGAGTTCCAGGACCAGAAACCGGCACATGTCGCCTATCTTGAAGCAAAAACATACATTGGACTTGGTAATGTTTCAGAAGCGGGGAAGGTGCTGACGGATCTGGAAGATCAAACCGAGAAAGGGACCCGGGGTTGGTGGAGGGTACAGCATCTTAAAGCACGTTTGTTATACCGTCAGGGCACGCCCGAAAAAGCTCTCACGTTTATAAACGAAACCTTACGTCCACAGTCGCCCCCTGACGATATCAACGAAAAGTTGAAACGTATTGAGGAAAAACATAAAACAGTTCTGAAAATTATCGATCAGGGGGTGTCTGATTTATTGAGTGGATCCGCTAATGGGGAGACGGGAGAAGATGAGGGGAACGGAGAAAATTCCGAATCCGGATCGGAAACACAATTTGAGGCACTTCTGGAGATGGGAAGATATCATCGGAGCATTGTTCGTCGAGGTTTAAATCGTTTGCCGGATGATCCTCAGAAGATCAAAGAACAGTTAACCCCCCGATTTTCGCAAGTGATGAATGATATCACCGGGTGTGATATTTCCTTTTCTGGAAATGAAGACGTAGAAACGGTGCAAAAAATGAGGGATCAGTGGGAAAACTGGCTTAACCGGGACCAATCGTCCTCCGACGACAGTTCACCTTCCAGCTAATCGTTCTGAATCCCGGACACGCATTCATAGGGTGCCCCCGGTTTTATACCTGTATAGGTATTCATGATGTGTTCGGCCGCAGGAGACTGTCCGTGGCTCAACGTTCAAAAAAGCCGAATTTCTGGTGCTTTCCTGCTCTGACGGTATGAATTGAAAACGTTTTTTCGAATTCGTTGCTTGTTACAGGGTAACAGAAGATATAATGGCTGTATCGATGTCTGAAATTATGGGTCCGGGTACCTCGGAGGCATCCGACGAACATCAGGGGTTCTGGTCCGATTTTTTCTGGCTCCTGAGTTATGCAAAGCCATTGTGGTTTCTGTTTGCCTGTGTGCTTCTATTTTCTGTTCTTGCATCCGGCTCGAAAAGTGGTCTTGCGTTTTTTGTCGGTCCCTTTATTGACCGGATGAATGAAAAGAACATGGGGCGGTTGATTGATCTTGGCATTATGATTCTTTGTGTGGCTGCAATCTCCGCCCTGGCTCAGTATTATTTTATGTATTTGTCTCGTCTGGTGCGCGAGAAAATTATGGTCAGCATGCGGATGGATGTGTTCAATCGGTTGTTGAATTTGCCTCTCAGTTTTTACTCCAAGCAGAAACAGGGGGACCTGATTTCTCGTGTTACCAACGATATCCAGGTTTCCCGACAAGCGTTGCATTCGATACTGACCAAACTTCTAAAGGCACCTATCATGGCGCTCGTGGCGCTGGGGGCTGCCTATGTTGCCTCTCCGGAATTAACGATTATCTCGATGGTCATCGCTCCGGTGATTAGCATTCCGGTCATCATTTTCTCCCGTAAAGTGAAGGAATACAAGAGAAAAGGCCTACTTAAACTCGGGGACGTCGTGGAATCTTTAAATCAGGTTCTCTCCGGTATACGGGTCGTTCGGATCTTTCAGGCCGAAGAGGATGAGCGAGAGGAGTTTGAGCAGCAAAACGAGAAGCTTCTTGATCGGAATTTGAGTGTTATCCAGTACAAGGCCCTCAGTCAATCTTCGATTCGGTTGTTTCTCGGCATACTCGTCGCTCTTTTTCTATTCTTCGGAGCCTGGCTGGTGGTTGCCCCGGACCCTCCCATAGAAGGGTTATCGATGGGTAATCTGTTTCAGTTTATTGTCGCGCTCTGGATGTTGTACCAACCGATCAAGAAATTAACGAAAACATATAATAAGTTACAGGAATCCCTGGCTGGCGTGCGACGCGTTCGTGAACTTCTCCACGACGACCATCTTATAGATAACGTGCCGGAGGGTTCACATCTATTACGGAAAATCGAGGATGGAATATCGATACAAAATATGTCCTTCGCATATGATTCAGAACCGGTACTACGCAACATCAATGCTGATTTTGATCAGGGGGACGTCGTTGCTCTGGTAGGTCCTTCCGGTGCAGGAAAGTCGACGTTGATGGACATTGTCGCTCGTTTTTACCATCCGCAGGAAGGTCAAATTACCGTGGATGGACGTCCAGTGGAAGAGATTGATCTCTCGTCTTACATTGACCGCGTTTCGATCGTCAGCCAGGATGCGTATCTGTTCAATACAACGATCGAGGAAAATATACGCTATGGATCCCCGGAAGCCTCCCGGGATGAGGTGATTGGGGTGGCGAAGATGGCGAACATTCATGAATTTATCACCTCGCTTGAGAAGGGGTACGATACGAGTGTAGGAGAACGGGGT
Organism: uncultured Planctomycetia bacterium; assembly: GCA_964466525.1. Lineage (GTDB taxonomy): Bacteria > Planctomycetota > MHYJ01 > CAYXQY01 > CAYXQY01 > CAYXQY01. The sequence continues at coordinate 11,740 of CAYXQY010000034.1, read as the reverse complement.
GTTCGATTATCGGGAGGTCAGAAACAGCGCATTACGATTGCCCGTGCTTTGCTTGAAGATCCGGAACTGCTTCTTCTTGACGAAGCAACTTCTGATCTGGACACCCAGTCCGAACAAAAAATTCAGGAGGCGATGGATAAATTGCTTACGGGACGAACGTGTATTATTATTGCTCATCGATTATCAACGATCCAGGATGCGGATCAGATTCTTGTGATGAATGAAGGGCGAATTACTCAGCGGGGCACCCATGACCAGCTCGTAGAAAAGGATGGACTCTACGCTGACCTTTATCAATATCAGTTCAGCAATTCAAAGGTAAACGAATGAAAGATTATTTGCGGTACGATAAATTTAGTTTTAAACTGCTTTTCGTTTATGCGTTTGGGGTCGTGTTGCTCGGGCTTGCGAACCCCCCCGAGTCCTGGTCGGAACCCCACGTGATCGTCGGGGTATCACTTATGGTGTTCGGTGAACTGGTTCGGATTTGGGCCGCAGGTCATCTCCGTAAAAATCAGGAGCTGACCACGTCTGGACCGTATTCGTTCGTCAAAAACCCACTTTACATCGGGACGATACTGATCACAATCGGGACCTGTATTCTGGTCGATGAGCGGGCATATGGACCCGTCTGGCTGATGTATTACAACTGGATTCTACTGGGAGTCGCGATAGGGGTCTTCCTCGTTTACTACATTCCGTACAAAAAGAAACGAGAAGGAAACCGGCTACATGATAAATTCGGAGAAGACTGGAAGGAGTATGATCATAACGTCCCCGATTATTTTCCGCGGCTGACACCGTACAGAAAGGTCGGATCCAGTGATAAAACATGGAGCATGGGGGCGTACCTCGAAAACAGCGAGCAATGGACCACACTACTCGTGGCCGTGATTGTGCTCCTGATTGTATATAAGGAACATGCATTTTCCCTGTTCGGTCTTCCGGTGTAAATTTCTCAAGTATACGACCGACAGGATGAGTTTTTCACGTGTACGGACCATTAAGCCGCAACCGGGCTGGGTCAAACCGACGGTTGAAATTGTTGAGCGGGATGGGTCTCAGTATCTGTTGAAAGATTACGGTGCCTGTTCCGGGCGATTGATTCTTTCGAAATATTTCGCTCAGCGTGAGTATGACGTTCTGAGAAAACTTCAGGGGATAAAAGGAATTCCGGGTGATGTCCAGCTGATCGGGGGGTCAAAACTGCTCCGGGAATATGTAAGTGGAGGATATCTGAAGCAGGAAGATCCCCAGGAACTTCCGAATTCCTTCTACCATGAGCTGCGCAGGCTGGTGAATGAAATGCATGAGCGAAATATCGTGCATCTCGACCTGCGACACATGAAGAACATTGTTGTACACGGTGAGGATGAACCATGCCTGATCGATTTCGAAACAGCCGTGAACCTGAATTATCTCTCAATGCTCCCTGAGCTAAAACGGATACTCAGGTGGGTAGACCATTCCGCTTTACTTCGCATAAAGAACCGATATTTCTCTCATCTTATGAGCGAAGCGGATCGTGATCGGATCCGAAATTTTTACCGCTGGCGGCGCTTCTGGGTATTCAGTCCGTTTTATCTTCGTGATAAAGACCGCGTTCGGGAGAAGAACGAAGAAGAGGGAGAGGGAAATTGAACTGATGGACCCAGCAGTGTTAATCGTGACGTATTTTTTTTAGACCCCATCCCAAAAGGGGGGGCGTACTCAGCGTCCGATTTTTGGGGTATAACAAGGCATTTCGAGGAGGCAATGCCGTTCAAAAGTGCATTGTCGACGAGATATAACGCCGATATACGTCAAAAACCGGATGTTTTCTTCGAAAATGAGGCTCAGCGAGCGCTCTGCGGCGTCCAAAATATCAAAAAAGCAACGCCACGTTCCTTTTTTGAATTATCAATGACTACGTCTTTTTCCCAAACCCGTCCGTAGGACGAAGGCCGAGGGACGATGAAAGCAGGACGTGACCTAACGTCACGTCATCTTTATCTTTATGGGTTTCTTGCGAACGAACTCTTTGCGGAGCACTCGATGAGCTCTCACTGAGTGCACACCCCTTTTCGGATGGGGTCTATTTAGGAAATGGACGGGTTCCGTTTAATCTGAGTTGGAACCTGATGATTGATCTGACAGAGGTGTCTCCTTTCCGTCTTCCGAATCCCAGTCGAGAAGGACGTGAGCAATTCGATACACCGTATCCTGACGGTCACTCGGAATTTCATCCAGGATTTCATCCAGGTAGCCGAACGAGTTGGTCTCGTCGACCTGCCGATCAGGCGTAAGCAGAAACTGATAAGGCGGAACGTCAAGGCCATCAGCAAGTTTCGACAGGTTTTGAAGAGTCAGGTTCCGTTCCCCGCGTTCAACCTGAGAAATTGAGGAGGGATGGAGACCGGAAGCTTCCGATAATTCATCCAGGGTCCAGCCTTTATTTTTTCGGAGCAAACGTACGCGATCACCAACTTCAGCAAGAAATGTTTCAGCGTTGTCAGACATAATAACAGTTCATTACAGAATAATTGAATAAGCAAATATAGAGGTAGATTTGCATCTCAAGTATTATATCTTATATTTCTTGCAATATAAAACATGGCTGGTTCGAAAAAACTTCGAAGCCAAAAGATGAGCCCCCATTCATAATTCTGTAAATTTTACAGGGTCACTGGTATAAGTCGAAGAAGGGTTGTGATAAATCCGCTCCGGAGAGGGAAACCGTCCATGGTACTCTACGCGTCGTGGCGAATTTTGAGAATGTCACCATCCTGAACCACATAGTCTTTCCCTTCAATACGCATCTTTCCCGCATCACGAATGGTGGATTGGTTTTCATGCTCCTCCAGATCTTCCACAGTAAAGACTTCGGCTCGTATGAAGTGTTCCTCAAAATCCGAATGAACAACTCCTGCGGCCTCTTTGGCGGTGGCTCCTTTCTGAATCGACCACGCCCGTAATTTGTTATTTGCGATGGTAAAAAAACTCTGCAACCCAAGCGTTTCATACGTGCTTCGAACAAGCCGATTCAGGGCTGGTTCATTCATGTGGTAATCTTCGAGTAAAAGTTCCTGTTCTTCTGTGGGAAGATCAGATATTTCCTCCTCAAGCGAGGCACAAATCGGAACCACCTGTGCGTCTTCACAAATCACTCGATTACGGAGCTCCTGAACGTACGTACGAGATGTGTCGGACGTCTTTGCATCCATATTCGCAACATACACAACCGGTTTCTGAGACAGGAGGTGGCTGTCATGCAGTAGTTCTCGTTCTCGTTCGTCAAGGTCGAGCGTGCGAACTGGTGTGTTTTTCTCAAGGGCGTCCCTGACACGCTCCAGAACGTCCACTCGCTCTTCCGCGTTCCGATCGTTTCCACGGGCGTTACGGCGGGCCTTGTCAAGACGGCCTTCGACCGTATCAAGATCGGCGAGGATCAATTCCGTGTCGATAACACTCACATCTCGAGATGGATCAACTTCTCCCTCCACATGTGCGACGTCGTCGTCTTCAAAGCATCTCACGACGTGTACAAGCGCGTCAACTTCTCGAACGTTAGATAAAAATTGGTTCCCGAGTCCTTCCCCTTTTGAAGCTCCTTCAACAAGACCTGCGATATCGAAGAACTCTATTGCGGCGGGTATGACCTCTTCGGGTTGTACGTGCTTTTCAATCACATTCAGTCGAGGGTCAGGGACGGATATGACCCCAACGTTTGGTTCGATTGTACAGAACGGATAATTTTCTGACGCCGCCTCAGCATTCGAAAGGGCGTTGAACAGTGTGGACTTCCCGACGTTCGGCAAACCGATTATACCGGCTGAAAGTGACATGATCAGTAGACGTCCAACGAATTAATCCAACAAAGACCTGAAGGACTGTAAACTGGATGGAATAGATCGTACTGAAAACAGGTCTACGACTAAAACGTGGATATATTATAACTGGTCAAAGGGATTCAGGGAAAATAATGTTTTCTATTTGTGATACGAATGCAATATGATTTCGCTCCCCAAATGTTCCCCGCATTCTTGACCAGTTACAGCATATTGGGATTTTAAGTAACGAATTAAGGAAAGCACCGATCGTGGTGATCCCGTACGAACTGGCATAGCTTTTCAGTCTTATTCGGCTACCGTTCCCGCAACGCTCCCGGGTTGTTCCTCGGGGTTGTTCTGAAGGTATTCTTCCGGAATCCGTTTTTCCATATCCATCGAAATTAGCTGTGAGACCCCATCTTCCTGCATGGTTAAGCCGTACACCCGATCCGCGGCGGTAATGGTCTTTTTCTTATGGGTAATGACAAGAAACTGGGTCAGGTCGGTAAATTCATCCAGTAGCCCGATGAACAGATCCAGGTTTGATTCATCAAGGGGGGCGTCGGCCTCATCCAGTATACAGATGGCACTCGGGTTCAGCATAAACAGCGCCATCATGAGTGCAAAACTCGTCATCGCCCGTTCCCCGCCGGATAGAAGAGACAGGTTTTTTGTTTCTTTACCGGGGGGTCGAGCTTTTATTTCAATTCCACATTCGAGCAGGTTCTCCGATGAGGCCGTGCCATTCCCGGAGTGCTGATCAGGAAGGACCTCATCCTCCTCACTATCTTCTTCCTCGTCGTAGACTGCTTCAATCGTTGCCTTTCCTCCACCGAACAATTTCCGGAACAGATCGTTAAAGTTCTCTTTCCCCTGTTCAAACGTTTCTTTAAAACGCTTGTGACTTTCCTTCTTCATTTTTCGAATGATTCGCTGAAGACGACGTCTCGATTTTTTGAGATCCTCTTCCTGTGCTTCGATCTCTTCGACCCGGTCCTTTTTTTCCTCCAGCTGTTCGAGAGCCGCGAGGTTCACGTTGCCCATTCGGTCGATCTTTCGTTTACACTCCGACACCTCCTCTTTCAGTTTCTCTCGATTAATTTCTTCGTCCGGTTGATTGATGGTGTCCATCGCTTCCTCAATATTTTGATCAAGCTGTTCATCGGCCCGTTCTTCGAGGGTCTCACGCTCCTTCCTGGCAGCCTGCAGGTTCATTTTGAGTTGATTGGATTCACGCTGTAGGTCCTTGTATGATTCTCGAATTTCTTCACGCTGTTTTTCTTTTTTATTCTGGCGTTTTTTCAGTTTTGATATTCGATCCTGAATTTTTGATATTTTCCGGTCCGTTTCCTCCAGCTCTTTTTCCAGCGCTTTCTTACTGGACCGTTTTTCTTCCAGTTTGTCGTGTATTTCTTCACGTTTGTCCTCAAGGTCTGATAGCCGGTTACGGACGGTTTCTATACGCTCATTCGCTTTTTCTCGATCCTGTTTGTGTCGGCTGATTAACGAATTCGCGTTCTGAATTTTCTCTTCAAGTTTGGCTTTTCGAACGTCCAGTTCCTGTTTTTTTTCTTGCTCCCTGTCAAGGTCCTTCTGTACGTTCTCAATCTTCTCCTCGAGTTTCTGGACGTCCTCCTTGATCGACGATTCCTCTTCGTTCAGTGATTCCAGAGCGGATTCAAGGTTCTTACGACGGGTTGACAGCTCACGACGTTTTTCTTTCTTCTCAGAAATCTGGTTTTCGAGGGAGGTACGTTCCTGTTTATGTTCTTCAATCTGTTCCTGTAACCATGAAACCCGTTCCCGCTGATGATTCAGGTTGACTTTTTTTTCGTAGATGTTGGATAAGGAGTTATTGATCGTTGAATGAATTTCTTCGAGACCGTCCTGTAACGTGCCGGACTGCTGCTCAAGCTCATGGAGTTTATCGGATTTTGTGGATTTTTGCTGACGTAGTTTCTTCAGGTTTCGGCGGCGGTCAATCACACTGTCCTCGACCTGAGTGTCCGCCCGGGAATAAATCACTCCTTTCTGGTTGCTAATCATACCGTTCGTCCTTGCGACGGCATGGGCGGGAGGAAATAAATCCTCCGAACATTTTTCTGTTTGAACAGAGCCGTTATATCCGAACGAAGAGAGGAGCTCGAGGATGAGTTTCTGAAATGCCGGGGAGGTTTTGAGGTACTGAGTCAGGGGCTTGAACCCATCCGAACGACGTCTGGCAACTAAAAGAGGGGCTCTGGCGTGTTGAACGGTCCGTCCGGCATGTCGAAGGGAAGCGGACGGAAAGTCGTTGTCCTCAGCGGGGGAGGCATTTGTCTTGAACACTGTGTAGCCGTTTTTCCGTGCGGTTACATGTCGATGGATTTCTTTCGCTCCGGCACTGGCGCGGGCAAGGGCGGACCGGACCAGTATGCCCACGTTCCCTTCGACGTCCCGGGTTGATTCAATAACCTGTTTTGCCGTCTGCCAGTCCCGGACGGCAATAAATTTAAGAAAAGGATCAAGTATGCCCTGGATTGTTTGGTGTCCCAGTTCGGTAAATGTAATCTGACTGCCGAGGAGCCCCAGAACGCCGTTCTCGCCGTCCGGGGGATGATCGTTTAAAATTTTTCGGGTTGCTTTTGAAAGCCCTGCCTGTTTTTCCTCCAGTGATTCGAGGTACTGGAGCCGGGAATTCATTTCTGAAAGCACTTCTTCACAACGTTCCAGCTCCTGCTGAATCGTTGTATATTCGGCGAATTTTTTTCTGCTGGCCCGTCGCAGTACCGCTACACCTCCCTGCAGTTGCTCGATCTCAGATTCGTTATTGTCTATTTCTGCCTGAATATTCTCAAGATCATTCTGATGTTCGTCCAGTTTTGACGTGAGTTTTCGTTTTCGATCGTAAGCCTCTTTGATCGTTTCCTTTATTCGCTCCCGTCGGTCGGAAATCTGACGAACTGACTGTTTTTTGTCCTCACGGTTTTGACGAAGCTCCGTTAGCTTATCGTCAAGTTGTGATTTTTTGTTGTGATAGGAAGTGAGCGTTGATTTCAGCTGATTCATCTGCTCCTGGAGATCCGATTGCTCCCGCTCCAGTTGCTGTCTTTTTTTCTCGTTTGATTTACGATCCTTCTTGATTTGCTCTATTTCGTCGTCCAGTTCCTCAATTTGGGCGGCGAGATCTTCCAGGTCTTCCTCGGATAGACGCTGGTACTCCTTCTTCGTGGACGCTCGTCGATTCTCGAGTGTTGTAATCCTGTTATCAAGATTGATGAGTTTTTTTTCCGTGTTTGTTTTCGTTTCTTTCAGAGAGGATAATTTTTCGTTGAGATCAGTAATGTTCTGGGTTAGTTCCTGCTCTTCGTTCCGAACTGAACTCATTTTATCCTCAATCTCGCCCCGCTCGTCCTTTGCTTCCTGCCACTGCTGGTGCAGGCGCTCTTCCTTCTCGACCAGGTGCTGATATTTATCTACGTACAGTAATAGTTTTTTCTCTTCCAGTTTTTGCTTGTGTTCCTTGTACTTTTTCGCTTTCCCTGCCTGTGTTTGGAGTGAGTGTATGTCTTTCTTTAATTCGTCGAGTACGTTTTGTACGTCCGTTAGGTCATCCTGCACACGATCCAGTTTCCGTTCTGCTTCCCGTCTTCGTGCCTGAAATGTACTGATGCCGGCTGCTTCCTCGATAAGTTCACGTCGCTCAGTCGCTGATGAATTCAGGACCCGATCGATTTTTCCCTGCTCGATCAGGCTATAATTTTCCACGCCGATCCCCGTGTCGTACAGAAGTTCGTTCACATCTTTCAGTCGAACTTCCTCCCCGTTGATCAGATACTGGCTTTCCCCGGACCTGTATAACTTACGTCCGATCGAGACTTCCGAGTAATCAAGGTCGATTTTCCCGTCGCTGTTGTCCAGGATAAATTCCGCTTTGGCGAACCCAAGAGGCTTCCGGCTGCTCGATCCATGGAAAATAACGTCCTCCATCTGGTCGGCACCGAGTGATTTGGGACTCTGGGAGCCGAGAACCCACTTGATGGCATCAACAACGTTACTTTTTCCGCAACCGTTCGGGCCGACGAGGGCGGTGATAGGGGCGTTAAGATTTATTTCCGTTTTATCGGGAAAAGATTTAAAACCATGCAGTTTCAGTTTTTTTATCTGCATCTGGAGGCTCCATGTACTCGGGTGTCAGCAGCTAATGTTCGGTTACAGGTGCTTACCTGTAATGTCACGTTCAATTATTACCAATCGGTAAAAGGACAGGGGAAAATTGAATGGAATATACGTTATCTCAGATTGTTAAAATAAATCAGTTGAGATATTATACATGTCATGAAAAGCAGAATACACTGGTTTCGGCACAGTGAAATACTGAAAAATCCGGTATTTTTTGCCGTCTTCGTTTCCCGCATGTATCGTTACTTACGACGGCACTACGAATTTCGACAAAAATGTATGAACATGTAGATAGTATGCATGCAGTAACAGCCCGTTCACTTCTGCTGTATTTCGTAAACATGATCTCAAAAGATATCATCCACATATCCAATGAACCTTCGTAACCTGAAACTGATTGTTATCGCTGTTATTTCCTTGTTGGTTCTGCTGATTGTTTTCCGCAACTGGGAGCCGGTGGAAACGGATTTCCTTATTTCCTCAATGGAACTCCCGCGTCCCGTTCTTCTTCTGGGGACCACACTTATCGGGTTTGTCATCGGCATTTTAACCGCCTTCTTTCTGGTTAAAGGAGATGAAGGATCAGAGTGATTAACACACGTTGTGGGACGGCCTCTTCGACTCCGGTTCAAAACCTGAGCGGTATTTTAACGGTCGTTTCATACAGTGCAATACATCTATTTTTGGTTACAACGGACGGCATATTGAAACGAATCACAATACAGACAAAAGACACGAGGCCGTAGAAAAGTTCGTCTCTGTGCTGATAAACGGTACGGTGTTCCGAGTAAAGCTCCTAAAATATTCCACTTCCCCTACGGTAAGGCTTGAAGTTTCTTTAGAGAAGGTGTAGTTACCGCGGCCTGAAACATGTCCTGCAGCTGCAAGAAATCTGGATGCGTCAACAACCGTTGTTCCTGCTACAAGGAAGGTAATTCCTGTACGTCCGAATGCTCCTGTGAGAATTGTGAAAATCGGACTGAACGGGGAAGTGATGGTGACTCAAATGAGGAGGGAGGGATCACGGGATGTGTTTTTTTGATTATACTGATTCTGCTTCTATATTTCCTGTTGAGGGGATAGAAATGAGCCGGTGCCTCGCCGACCTGGAGGTGAGTCTGTTCACGTAAATTTTTTCATTCATCAACAATGTAACCTATTCGGATAACGGAAGGAATTCCGAAAAGAGTTCTCAGGAGATTCGGTTACGGTTCATGCCGATTAATCAGGTCCATCGCGTGTTCCGTTGCACGGTCTCGTATTTTTGATTCCTCCCGAACCTGTCGATTTTCCATGAGAAGTTCTCCGTCACAGATCACGGTATCCACACAACCCCCGGACGCTGCGTAGGTGAGATGCGATTCCTCCTCGTGAAGAGGGGTTAACGACGGCGACGTCAAATCGACGAGTATGAGATCGGCTCGTTCCCCTTCCTGTATCGTGCCACATGGGGTATCAAAGATGTCGGCAGGAGCGGATGTAGCCAGACGGAATGCCTCCGATGCGGGAAGGGCTTCCGGGTCATTGGTTCGTTGTTTTTGAAGGAGGGCGGCCATCTTTATTTCCTCAAACAAATCATGGTTATTGTTCGATGCCACACCGTCGGTTCCCAGACAGACTGATACCCCGGCATCCTGATAAGCCTGAAGAGGAAAGTCCATTCCGGACGCAAGTTTCAGGTTGGAAATCGGGTTGTAAACCACCTGTGCTTCTCGTTCGGCGATTCGTTGTACATCATCCTTCGTGACCCAGATGCCGTGGAAGAGCACGGTTTGTGCATGCAGTGCCCCGAGCCGATCGAGGTATTCTATGGGGGTGCATTTAAATTGCTCTTTGCATTTGTTGACGTCCTCCTTCGTCTCAGCCAGGTGGATGTTCAGGGGGATTTCGTTTTCCCGGGAAAACGTCCCGGCCCATTCAAGGCTTTTTCTGGAAACGGTGTATGTCGCATGTGGTCCCAGAGCAAACTGAACACGGTCCGGGTAGTTATCGATCTGTTCTGCATTTTCCCGGGCCTGTTCGATCTGCTGATCGGCGATGTCCTCGTCGAAATGATCGATGAAGACCCCGCTTACCCGTGCTCGCATGCCACTATCCGAAACTGCCCGGCAAATCGCATCAAATTCCCAGTACATATCATTACAAAAGGTCGTCCCTGATTTGATCATTTCGAGGCAGGCAAGACGAGTACCCCAGTAGATATCTTCCGGGGTAAGATGCTCTTCCACAGGCCAGATTTTTTCCTCAAGCCATGTTTGAAGTGGGAGATCATCCTCCCACCCTCGCAGAAGGGACATGCCGGCATGGGTGTGACCGTTTTTGAGCGAGGGGGAAATGAGTTTCTTCGAAGCCTTGATTGTGTGGTCGGCGTTGTTTCGGTTTCGAGGAGGAACTTCACCGATGTGCTGGATGGTCCGGTCTTCGATATAAATGTCCTGACGGGTTCCATCAATGTGGATTGGAGATTCGATCAAAATGCTCATGGAAGGTCCTGGCATCAAAATCGATGAACTCAGTCATGCAAAGAAACGAGATATTATACCATGTGATAATGCATTTAGCGAATAAGCTCATGTAACCCGGACTTCATCGTCACCGGTTCTTTACGGAGAGGCAAAGTTAGAAACGTTTGCTGGAATATCAGGGTGAAGTGTCGACTTCTGTTGGGGGCAATCGGGTGAAGGAGCGGGTGATCCAGGTAGAATTCCACCTTGAAAAAAGACGGTGTTCCTTCGTAATATAACGAGGGAATTTTGTTTTATTAGCCATCTGATTCTCGTTGAAAGAAGAGTAGATTTATGTATCTGATGTTTGCGTTTTTCACAGTGGTTATTATTTCAGGCTTTGCACTATCGGCGAAGGGGTTTACCAATCTGGAACTTCAGTACAACCTCGATACGTGTCAGCTGGATCAGATTTCGGAGGCTAAATCAGGACCCGTCGAGGTATCCGGCCGTGTGGAGCCAGCGGATAATTTGATGGAAGCCCCTTTATCGGGTGTTGATTGTGTGTATTTTCTTCTGAAAGTAGAGGAGAAACACGAACAGGGGGATGGTCCATTATGGCAGGTGTCTTCCGCTGCTCGAAACGGTGTTCCGTTTTACCTCCGGGATGATTCGGGACGAATACTGGTCGATCCCGATGGACTGTCTGTGGACCTTTCAGAAGAAAAGGAGTTCGAAGTCCCCGGTGGTGTTGTGCCCTCTGATCCGATTCGATCAACTGGTGAATCACTCCGTCAGTCACAGCCTGAATGGATCAAGGATCTCGATCTTAATTTATTCCTCACTCAAACAGATCGGGATACGCGGTTCGTGGAGTCATTCCTTGAACCGGGTGAGTCATGCTATGTATTTGGATCGGTCATGGAACGAGCCAGGGGACGAAACCTGTATTACGATGACCAGGACACGCCGCTGCTCTACCGGGACGGATCAACTCCAGCGTTTACGCTGTCAGATGAATCGCAGGCTGAAGAAATTTTGGGAACGATCCGGGTGTATCCCTGGATGATATCTGGCATGGTTCTTATTCTCGCCGGAATGATCGGAGCGGCCGGTGTGCTGGCGTAAAATTTCCGGGGCGAAGAGCTGGTGTTTCTAAAGTAAAACAGATCTGACGTGGTAAAGATCTTACCCGGCTGTTGCATTTTGGATGAGACTCGAACCTCGGAACCGGGTCTGTACAAGGACCGTCAACTGTGAACGGAAATGCAGTAATAAGTAGATCTTTTTGAACGGAATTTAGATTCGATAGGTGGAGCCTGATGT
>CAYXQY010000033.1:22922-26681 GCA_964466525.1 uncultured Planctomycetia bacterium | reverse complement strand
GCACCTTTGTCGCAAGCGGATTCTGAACCCGTCGCTGAATGACCCGCTCAAGGGGGCGGGCCCCAAAGTCGGGATCGAACCCTTCCTCGGCCAGAAATTCCTTCGCGGACTCGTCCAGCTCAAGCTGAATGTCCTTTTCCGCCAGTTGCTCCCGCTGGAACCGTTCGATCTGAATGTCCACGATCTCCTTGATCTGATCCTTTGTCAGGGCATCGAACGTAATCACTTCGTCGATACGATTAATAAACTCCGGTCGAAAGTGACGGCGCACTTCCTCGAACACCTCGTCGTGGATTTTCTCGACGGACTGGTCCGTCTCCTGAATCTTCCGCGCCGCGATGTTACTGGTCATGATGATGATGGTGTTCTTAAAATCAACCTCGCGACCGTGCCGATCCGTCAGCTTGCCTTCGTCCATAATCTGAAGCAGGATGTTGTAGACCTGCTCATGCGCTTTTTCGATTTCGTCAAGTAGCACGACGGAGTACGGCCGGTGGCGCACCGCTTCCGATAGCTGGCCGCCCTCCTCGTATCCCACGTACCCCGGAGGTGCCCCTATTAATCGACTGACCGTGTGTTTCTCCATGAATTCCGACATGTCCAGCCGGACCATCGCGTCTTCGTCGTCGAAGAGGAAGTGCGCAAGGGAACGGGCGAGTTCCGTCTTTCCGACGCCCGTCGGACCGAGAAAAAGAAAGCTTCCAATCGGTCGGTTCGGATCCTGCAGGTCGGCTCTCGCTCGCCGGATCGCCTCGGAGACCGACTGGACAGCACGGTCCTGTCCAACGACGCGGCGGTGGATCCGTTCCTCCATCCTTAACAATTTTTCCTTCTCTTCCTCCATCATTTTCTCGACGGGGATGCCGGTCCAGCGGGACACCACCGAGGCGATGTCGTTTTCTCGAACTTCTTCGTGCAGCAGCATCTCACCGGATTCGTGCAATTCTTCAAGCTCGGCCTGTAGTTCGTCGAGTTCCTCCTCCAGTTCCGGAATCCGCGAATATCGAATTTCCGCAACCTCCTCGAGGTTCCCCTCTCGCTCCAGCTGATCCATTTTCACGTTCAGGTCGTCCCGTTTCTCTTTAATTTCCTGAATTCGTCCGATTTTTTCTTTCTCCACTTCCCAGCGGGACTGCAGGGTGTCTCGTTTTTCACGGAGGTCCGCCAGTTCTTCCTGTACGTGCTCAAGCCGTTCCTGGGAGGATTCGTCATCCTCGCTCTTGATGGCTTCCACCTCGATTTCATATTGGCGTATTTCCCGCTCGACCCGATCCAGTTCCACCGGCCGGGAATCGATCTGCATCCGGATGGACGAGGCCGCTTCATCCATCAGATCAATCGCTTTATCCGGCATGAACCGTTCGGCGATATATCGGTCCGACAGCTTCGCCGCCGCCACGATGGCGCTATCCGAAATGCGGACCCCGTGATGCACCTCGTACCGTTCCTTCAACCCGCGAAGAATACTAATCGTCTCCTCCACGGACGGTTCGTCGATAAAGATCTGCTGGAAGCGGCGCTCCAATGCGCGGTCCTCCTCGATATGCTCCCGGTACTCGTCCAGCGTCGTTGCGCCGATACAGCGTAACTCCCCCCGGGCGAGCGGGGGCTTCAGCATGTTCGCCGCATCCTGAGCCCCTTCCGTGGCCCCGGCCCCCACGATCGTGTGCAACTCGTCGATGAACAGGATAATTTCCCCTTCCGAGTTGACGACTTCATCGATAAACGCTTTCATCCGATCCTCGAACTCGCCCCGGTATTTTGAACCGGCCACCATCGATCCCAGGTCCAGAGAAAGAATCCGCTTGTTCTGTAATCCGGACGGCACGTCCCCTTCTGCAACCCGGCGTGCGAGCCCTTCGACAATGGCTGTTTTTCCCACACCCGCTTCCCCGATCAGTACCGGATTGTTCTTGGTGCGCCGGGAGAGCACCTGCATCAGGCGGCGAATTTCTTCCTCCCGCCCAATGACCGGATCCAGTTTTCCCTCCCGAGCCCAATCGGTCAGGTCTACGGCATATTTCTCAAGGGCTTCGTACTTATCCTCCGGATTCTGACCGGTCACACGTTGCCCCCCGCGAACGTCCTTGAGCGCCTGCAGTACGTCGTCCTGGCTGACCCCGACGCTGTTCAGCGCGGGTCCGGTCGTGTCGTCTTCCGTCAGGGCAAGCAGGAAATGCTCCGTGCTCACGTACTCATCTTCCATTTCAGCGGCCCGATCCTTTGCCGCATCCAGACAGTTCGCGAGCTGGCCGGCCATCCGGTGTTCTTCGATCGAACTGGACAGTTCCGGTTTTTTGTCCAACAATTGCTCCATCTCCCGGCGATAATCCGATCGAGGCACTCCGATTTTGTCCAGAATGGTCGGAATCAATCCCTCTTCCTGGTCAATAAGTGCCAGGGCGAGGTGGGGCGTGTCGATCTCACGGTGATTGCGATCGGACGCGATACGTTGAGCCGCCTGCAGTGCTTCGGATGCTTTTACCGTAAAATCATCAGCATTCATGATACTTATACCTGTTATTAAGCAAATTAATGATGTAAAATATTTAAGTTCAGCATTTAAGCATTGTACCTGTTTTTAGCTTCCATATTAAATCAGGCCGGACCATGTTCGCTGACATAGCACTCTTGGGCTTCGTTAGGTTAGATCCATCGAAAACGGACCCATAACAACACTTCTCAGGGGCGGAATATGTTCATTTAGGACGGTTGCTACATCCAGGTCCATGAACGGGCGTGCGTCAAACTTCCTTCCTGCGTGTGTATGTCTCCTCAAGCATGTCACAGATTTTTTCCCTTGTCGTGGGTCGAGAGAAATAATACCCCTGGATTTCATCACAGTATGACCTTACGAGCTCCATTTCCTCTCGTGTCTCCACCCCTTCCACGACCGTTGTGAGGTCGAAACGACTGGAAAGCATGTGCATAATTTCCACCAGATCCAGCATTTCTTCCTGTTCCGTCACCCTGGACGTAAAGTAGTGGTCAATTTTAATGGTATCCACCGGCAACTGAGCGAGGTATTTCAGGGACGAATATCCCGTCCCGAAATCATCCACTGCAACACGCAGGCCGATGGATTGGAGCCGGGATAAGATCTCGGTCGGCTCGTCCACTTCCTGCATAAGTGTGGTTTCCGTCACTTCAATTTCCACGCATTCCGGGGGCAGGTCGTGCTGATTGAGCGTTGTTTTCATAAGCTCCAGGAACTTCTGATCCAGAAGCTGTTTCGTGGAAACGTTAATGGCGACAAGCGGTGCCTGTGTATGGTGATTATGCCAGTGTGCGGCATGCTTGATCGCTCGTTTGAGGACCAGTTCACCGAGCTGTACGATCAGGCCGGACGATTCCGCAGCAGGTACGAATTCGCCGGCGTCCAGAAGTTCCCCCCCCGGATGCTGCCACCTCGCCAGCGCTTCCACTCGTGTGAGTTGCTCTGTCTCCGGATGGAACACGGGCTGGTAATAAATCTCAAACGCCTCATTATCAATCGCTCGGCGCAGTTTTGACGTGCGCTCCACCCGATCCTGAATCCGCTCGATTCCACCCGGTTTGTAAAGCGCGAAGGAATTGCTGTCTTCTTTCTTGGCCTCGTACAATGCGTTGTCCGCTTTCGCAATCAATTCTTCGGGAGTCGTTCCGTGTTCGGGAAACAGAGCTACGCCGACGCTGCTGAAAATCTGAAACTGATGCTCATCAACGTTAAAGGGAAACGAAATAAATTCAAATGCCTGCTGCACCAGGGAAGAAACCTCC
>CAYXQY010000033.1:0-22912 GCA_964466525.1 uncultured Planctomycetia bacterium | reverse complement strand
CTCTCTCGTCCCATGCTGCGGGGTCATCATCGCAAAGACGTCCCCGCTCCAGCGCGACACCACCACGTTCTCGGGAAACTCCTCCGAAAACATGTCAGCCAGAATACACAGCACGCGATCCCCGTACGAGTGGCCGAATGCATCATTTATTTTTTGAAACCCCACGAGGTCGAAAAAGAGCACGCTCATACCCGGACCATTTTTCGAACGATGTTCCAGCTCCTCCTGCAGAAGCTCCTGAAACAGAAACCGGTTGGGTAAATCCGTCAGCGGGTCGTGGAAGGCCAATCGTTCCGCTTCCCCCCTGTTTTCCTCTTTGATACGTTCGATCCGTTTGCGAAAATTTTCGCGCTCCTCCGCGACGGAGCGGTGCTTTCCAAGTGCAATTTCTATGGTCGACCGCAGTTCTTCACTGTTGTACGGTTTCTGCAGATAAGCGAAGGGACCGGTTTGTTTGGCCCTGTCGAGAATGCGCCTGTTCTGGTGAGCGGTCAAGTACACGATGGGAATCTTCCCGTTCTGAACAATTTTTTCGGCCGCCTCAATTCCCGTCATGTCCCCGCTCAACTTGATATCCATAAGGATCAGATCCGGCTCCTCCCGTTTCGCCACCTCTATCGCTTCCTCCCCTGACCCCACACTCCCCGTCACGCTGAACCCAAGTCGCTCAAGCGTGCGCTCAAGGTCTCTGGCCACAATCGGTTTGTCCTCAACG
This sequence comes from uncultured Planctomycetia bacterium, assembly GCA_964466525.1. Classification (GTDB taxonomy): domain Bacteria; phylum Planctomycetota; class MHYJ01; order CAYXQY01; family CAYXQY01; genus CAYXQY01. The sequence goes on along the minus strand of CAYXQY010000033.1, from coordinate 22,197 downwards.
ACAAGAATTTTTTCGGACATGGCAACTACATCCTAACTTTTAGAAAAGCGTGATGAACTTGTGCTTCCGTAAGAGCACGGAAGATCAATACAGTATACAGCCCTGAAGATAAAAAAGCTCAGGAGGAGCCGCGGCAGAGAACGTTTGTTTCGAACATGTAAATTCGTTGGAATACGCAGCACCCTTCTCATAAATCGGTTATTCACCGGCAGGAAATTGAATGCGAAACGTTCTTCCGTCTTCCCCGGTCCGAACGGAATACGACCCCTGGAGCTCTCCCTTCACCAGAATTTGCACGAGCTGCAGTCCAAAACCTTCCAAGTTCCTGAGGTCAGAGCCGTCCGGAAACCCGATTTGTCACTTACGTACCTGATTTTTATGGATTCGTCAATTCCAATGCATTTCCGATCAGCTAATACTTCGTTTATATTTATCATAAACTTCGTCACTTTTATAACGACAACTGCGAAGCTCGTTTGGGCTCCCCCGTTTTCCGGTCACCCTGATGGTCCAACCGTAAGGGTCCCGCAGGCCCCATTCTCCAGCTTGGAACACATCTTTCCTCTACAGTCGATCCGGCTATGAGTTAGATAATATCTTACCGGTTGTCATCTGCAAGGTCGGGATTTTTCTTCCGGTGACCGTGCAGGAATTGATACTCCCTGCTTGAACCGGAATAAATTCGTGTGTTACTGCGTTATAATAACATCTGATCCTGTTTCGACATCCGCTCCGGCTCGACGCACATAGCTTCGGACCTCTGCCGGACCGGTTTTTTTACCAGAAGTCACCAATTTTATCTGATCACTTACTTTCCGGAAACATGCGTTTCCTGAAACAAACTTCCTTTCGGTTATTCCATTCGGTCCTGTCCGCTCTCCTGCTACCTGTCTTGCTACTGGGCCTGACGGATATGCGGCTTCTCGCTCAGGGGCTCGACTCAACATCCCGTGCAAGTGTCAAAGTGACGTCTGCCGAGAAGGGAGAAAACCCGGGCGAAAACACGCTCACAGTTCAGGTTGATATTGAAGAAAACTGGCACCTTCAGGCGAATAAAACAAAGGAAAACTTAATCGCCACCACGTTATCCGTCAGTCAACCCGGGTCAGCTCAACTTAACCGTACGACGTACCCCGAACCGCATCAGATGGAACTTCCCGGGTTCGGGCGGGTGGATGTTTTTGAGGGAACCATTCGGATCGAGGCCACGGTGCAGGTACCCCCTTCCGCCCGCAGCGGGGAAACGGTTGAAATACAGCTTCAACTGCGGGGACAGGCCTGTGACGATAGCACGTGTCTGCCACCCGGAACATGGACCACCACCGTAGACGCTCCCGTTCGTGAAGGAACACCGAAAACCTCCGCTGGATCAACAGGTGACAATCCGAACACCAGTACGGATACGGACAATCGCACATCCAGGTCCGAAACCGCGGAATCCGCTCAACCGGACACACAGGGCATCTCCTTCCTGATCCCCGCCGACACACCCGATCGACCTCCACAGGAGGTTCTTTCTGACCTTAACCTCAGCGTTGACGAAACGAAAACGTCGAAGTTCCAACAACTTACCGGAAATTCACTTCTGCTCGCGCTGTTATTCGCCTTTTTCTGGGGAGTTGTGTCCAGCCTGAGTCCCTGTGTATATCCGATGATTCCCCTGACACTGTCGTATTTTGGTTCTCAAGCCACGGAAGACTCGGAAACAGGTGAATCATCTGAAGGGGGAGAACCGTACGGACGGGTGGTTGGGCTTGCCTGTGTTTATGCTCTCGGCGTTTCCCTCACGTTCGCCGTGATGGGGGTGATTGCCGCCCTGATCGGGGTTGAACTCGGGCTTGCGCTGGGCAACCCATGGTTCGTCGGTTTCCTGATTGTTTTGTTCGTCCTGCTCGCACTGAGCATGATGGAACTCTTTGAATTTCCCGTGCCCTCTTCCCTGCAGGGAATGGCCGGCGGTAAGCCCGGTGTTGTGGGAGCGTTTACCATGGGCATTCTTCTCGGATTCATCGCAGCCCCCTGCGTCGGTCCGTTTGCCGCCGCCATCCTTGCGTTTATCTCCGCGTCCGGCAACGTTGTGATCGGATTCGCAGGCATGTTCTCGTTCGGCCTGGGGTTGAGCATGCTCTTTCTGGTGCTCGCCATTTTCGGCGGGTACTCCTCAGCCCTTTCGTCCGGCACCGGCTGGCTCAAGAACACGAAAATCTTCTGGGGATTTGTCCTGCTCGCCGTGAACATCTACTTCATCGACCTCTGGCTCGATATTATGGGGTGGGGCCCCGTTGCGACATGGGTGACTCCGCTCCTGGTTGGAACCATCAGCGTAATTTTTGGGTTCTGGCTCTGGGCGGTCAGCCGGGAGGACGACGATGACACAGGGGGACGCCTCGCCGCCCGGGCGGCGGGAAAAGGATTCGCAGCGATGCTACTTCTGGTGGGGGCTTACTACAGTCTTGGCGGCGTCGCACGTAGTGAATTCCTGTTTCCCGCCCCGCCCTGGTTACAGACCCAGGTTGAATTTAAGGGCAAAGCGAACGTCGAAAGCTTCCAGGAAGCGGTGGAGAACGCCAGACAGCAGAGCAAGCCCATCTTTATTGATTTCTACGCGGACTGGTGCATCCCCTGCAAACAGATGGACCGGACCGTCTTCTCCGATCCGGACGTCGGCACGTTTATGAACAAACACTTCATCAGTATCAAACTCGACGCCTCCGACGGAGCCGGATGGAACACAAAACTGAAGTCGAATGTGTTCAAATCCTCCGCCATGCCGTTCTATGCCTTTTTCGACGCCAGTGGAAACTATGTGCCGGAGGCGTCCTTCGGGGGAAAAGCGAAGAAAAAGGAATTCCTGAACCGGGCAAAACAGGTACTCCATTCAAAATAATCCGGATAGCAAGAACCGAGAATCCCTGCATTTGAGAAATGTTTACCAATTCCCGCTCATACACTTTGCTTTTCACCAGCTCCCGATCGCGAACCGGCTTGCCCGAACCGTTTTGATCGATCTCGCACTCCTGCATTACAAAATCCCCGGCCATAGCCTCTTTACACCGGACCGTGAAAAACCCATAATATCACCGTTCAACGGATCGAATCTTTCGGAACATGCAGGACTTTGAACCTATTTGACATTTATACATTGAACATTTATTGTTGTCTTGCAAGGGATAAATGAGAAAGCAAGGAAGGCTGATCCCTTCGATGGATGGATTACAGACGACCATTCGTTAAACCACATCCGGTACTGAAGGAGGAATCTCGTGTTAGAAGAATTAAAATCAATTTCATCGTCCCGGTGGAACCTGAACCTTGCGTCCCACCTGCTGAACCGAGCGGGATTTGGGGTGCCTCACAGTCAGGCACGGGAACTTGCTCAGGCTTCTCCAGAACAGGCTGTTAATGCACTCGTTGAGTTCACGGACGATCCCCCCGCTCTGGACGGCCCACCGGACGATCAGATGCCTCCCGAACTTTCCCGACAGGAGCTTCGTGAAAAGATAAAGGATCTTCCTTTTCAGGAAAAACGGAATAGACGGCAGGAGTGGCGACGAAAACAGCGTCGAGCTGTTCGACAGCTCATTCGTCCGTGGTGGCTGAAGCAAATGGTCGACACCCCCAATCCCCTGCAGGAGAAGCTGGCCCTTTTCTGGCATGGCCACTTCGCCACTTCCGCCCGCAAGGTCCGAAACGCACACTACAACCTGCAGCTCAATCAGATCTTCCGTCGAAACGCCGCCGGAAATTTCAGAGAACTGACCCGGGCGGTGGGAAAATCCCCCATGATGCTCCGTTATCTGGATAATTTCCGGAGTCGAAAGAAAAACCCAAACGAGAACTGGGCCCGTGAACTTCTCGAACTTTTCACGATGGGTCTGGGAAATTACACGGAAAAGGATATGAGTGAGGCGGCACGGGCGTTTACCGGCTGGACAATCGAGAAGGGAGGATCATTTACGTACCGTGACGCGTGGCACGACGACGGAAAGAAGACGTTTCTCGGGGAGACCGGCACGTTCGACGGAGACGATATCATTGACATCGTTTTCGAACAGCCTGAGACGGCCCGGTTTATCGTTCGGAACCTCTGGGAATATTTCGTGTATCCCTCCCCGGAGAAACCGATTGTCAACGAACTGGCCGCCCTGCTTCGACTGAACGACTATGAACTGCGTCCGGTTCTCAGGCGCATGTTCCGCTCGAAAGCCTTCTACTCGAAGCGCGCCCGAGGAGCCCTCGTCAAAAGTCCTGTTCAGTTTGTCGTCGGTCTGTACGGCGAATTTCAGACGAACACGGACGGATCGATCAATACGGATCGAATGAATAACCTTGCCAAGCAACTCGGGCAAAAACTGTTTTTTCCTCCGGATGTCAGTGGCTGGGACGGACACCGATCATGGATTGACACCAACAAACTACTGAATCGGTATAATACCCTTAGCCAATTTGTGCAGAACGGAAAATGTGACCGGACACTGCAGACGTTGCTTAAAAAAGTAGATGGAAAACCGTACAACGAGGTCATCCGTTCAGTGGAGCAATCGGTACTCCCACTCACCCTGGACAGGAACCAGCGGAAAGAACTTGCTCAACAGCTCGGGGGGACAAAGAACCTGAAGAAATCATTTCACCTGGAGGAAACGGAGAAAAAACAGGTGCGATCGTTTGGTCAGTTGCTTCTGTCGACGGCGGAATACCAGCTCTTGTAATCAAAAAAAGAAAATCATGGGAAAACAGAAAAAATACATGTTCACACGCCGGGAATTTATGAAGAGTATGGCGGTGTCCAGCGCGGGCATGACCCTGCCTTCTTTCCTCGGCAGTTCAGTCGCAAAGATTCTCGCAGGAGAAGATACCAGCTCGTCCATCCCGGGGTTCCGGGACAACAACGTCCTTGTGGTGGTTCAGCTCAGTGGCGGAAACGATGGCCTTAACACTGTGGTACCATACGGTGACGATACGTACCAGAAATCAAGGCCCACCCTGGGACTGGGAAAATCGAACGTACTCGAACTGAACGACTACCTTGGCTTTCACAAGGAGCTGGCCGCACTAAAAGAACTGTACGATCGCGGCCTTGTGTCCGTCATCAACGGCGCCGGTTACCCCAATCCCAATCGTTCCCACTTCCGTTCGATGAAAATATGGCACACCGCCTCCAGCGACGGTGACATTCCGGATTACGGCTGGATCGGCCGGTACCACGATAATTGCTGTGACGGACAGGGCGACATGAACCCCGCCGCCGGTGTGAACATCGGGAATTCCCTCCCCCGGGCCATGAAATCCGAGGAGGGATACGGAGTGACGTTTCGAAGACCAGAACGGTATCGCTGGCGCACGGGCAAGAACGGACCCTCCAGGGACGCCCTGAAATCCGTTAACAAAGTCGACGGGAACAACGAATTCTCGGACGGGATCGTGGACTTCGTTCGTCACACCACATCAAACATCGCCCTGAGCACATCCGAGGTGCAATCCGCAATCACGAAGGATCGGAAAACCCCGGAGTACCCCGACAACGGGTTTGCTAACGACCTTCGTCGGGTGGCGTCTTTAATCGCCGGTGGTTTACCGACCCGGGTCTACTACGTTTCCATGGGCGGGTTTGATACACACTCCGGCCAGGAAGGCAATCACGGAAACCTGCTGAACAAGTTCAGCGAGTCCATGCTTGCCTTCTACGAAGATCTCAAAATGCACAGCCTCGACAACCGGGTAATGACCCTGACGTTCTCCGAATTTGGACGCCGGGTGAAAGAAAACGCCAGTCAGGGCACGGATCATGGAAAAGCCGGGCCGATGTTTCTGATCGGGAATCACGCCAAACCCGGTATTCAAACGGAACACCCCGATCTTTCCGATCTGGACAACGGCGACCTGAAACATACCATCGACTTCCGTTCCGTCTACGCCTCAATTCTTGAGAACTGGTTTTCGGCCGACTCCGCCGAAATTCTCGGGTCGGAATTTGACACGCCCGACCTCATCAAAACCACCTGAGCGATCCGATCACGTTTAACGTTATTCCTCTTAGGATCCTCTTTGGATAGGCCCGCCTGATTCATTCCCCCTGCGGCTCGATGATGGTATGGATTTCATCACTGTTCAGGGATCTTCCGTACACGAACACTTCATCCATCAATCCCTGAAACGGCGTTTCCACGTGAAACGTATTTCCAATCGTTACCGGCGAGGGGGCTTCCACGAGACCCCCTTCCCACCCCGACCATTTCTTCACGACCTCACCATTTATATAAAGCCATGCTTCGTTTTTTCGATTGGCGTTATAGGTGAACGCAAGGTGATACCAGCGGTCGTTTTCTATAGAACCGTTCCATTCCTTAATATCATTGGTTTCCTGCGACTGCAGATAGACCTGAACGTTCGACCCGGACGTGCCGATTTCGAAGTTATCGTTGGGATCATCACCGCCCTGGCTGAACATGATATTGGCGGTCCCGTGATTTGAAGTCCCCCCCCGGTCTTTCGTGCGTCGGAACCAGAACGCAACCGATAGGGATTTTGCTTCCTGCAACCCCTTTATTTTTCCGAAGTTGACCGAATTTTGTTTATTCCCCTCCTTTCCAGCAAACCTGAATGCCCCTCTGATCCCCTCTTTCTTTGTGATCGACGCTCCGTCTCTCAGTTTCCCATGGTGTTTATTTCCGGATCGGTCCTCCGGGGAACCATTCCCCCTTGCCAGAAGCAATAAATTTTTTCGACTGTGAGGGCGATACCCTTTTACGCGTTTCACCTCATCTGTACCGAGTGAACGCCTGTACAGGATGAGTTCATCCAGATAACCGGAAGAAACTCGCTCCCCGTTCTCAGTCGCTCCGAGAGACACCTTCACCGTCTGATTGATCTCCTTCAATTTTTTTCCGGTGTCGGACAGTGTGGATACTTCCTTTCCATCAACGAATAACCGGGCCTTCTGTTCCGCTCCGTTATAGGTCAGTGTCAGGTGATACCAGCGTCCCTCCTCGAGGTCCTTCTTCCAGTTCATGGTCTCCTTGCCCCGGTCCGTACGTAGATTTGCGGAAAGTCCGGAGCTTGAGGCGGAAATCGTTGTGATGCTGTTCGTATCGGCCGTTCCGTAACGGAAGAGATCAACCGACGAATTCTTATCAGATGATTTCCTGTCATTGATCCGACGCCGGAACCAGAACGCTACGGTCATGTGCCGGGCACCCGAAAGCGAGCGCCCCATCGGAAACTGTACAGTTCCGGTCTTCTCCTTATCGGCACCGAACGAAAATGCCCCCTCTTTCCCCAGCTTCTCCGGGATCCGTACATTTCCGGAAATCGTTCCATGACGTCGATAACCGGATCGATCTTGTGCGTCCCCGTCGCCCGGAGCAAGCAACACCAGCTGTTCGGATCGATACGGTTCTTTGCCTCTTTGATACGGCTGGATGCCTTTTAGTTCATTGATTTCTTCAGCGTTCAACGCTCGATCGTATACAAATACCTCATCCATCCATCCGGAAAATGGAGCTTCCTGGTGAAAAGTGTTTCCAATAGTTACCGGAGCACCCGCGCTTCTAAGGGGACCACCCATGGACCATTTCTTGATCGTCTTTCCGTTCAGGTACAACCAGGCTTCTCGTTTGCGACTGCTGTCATAGGAGAAGGCCAGGTGATACCACCTGTTCTCGGTAATACCTCCATTCCACGAATCCGTGCCGCCCCCGGACTCCGTATCCATATACACCTCGACGTTTTTCCCGTCCGTACCGATTTCCAGGTTATCGTTGGCGCTGTCACTGCCCTGACTGAACATAATGTTACTGGTCCCGTGGTTCGAATCGGAATTTAAGTGTTCTTTCCGTCGGAACCAGAACCCCACCGTAAACGTATCGGCTGCCTGAAGTTCCTCAACCTTCCCAAAATTCACCGCATTTTTTTTGTTCCCTTTCTGTCCGGCAAACTGAAACGCCCCTCCTTTTCCCATGCGGTTCGATATGGATGCTCCATCCGTCAGTGTTCCGTCACGGCCATGTTCCGACGCATCATTCGGATGTCCATCCGCCGGTCCGTAAAGCAACAGTCCATTCCGCTCAGCCACCTCCTGCACCACCGGAAGGGTCACATCCGAAGAGATCGGGTTCCCCCTGCTCGAACGATCAGCCAATCCGGAAACAGCAATTTCATACGACTGTTCTGGATCAAGGACACCAGTGGTTAAGCGAACGACGTATCCCTTCTGCACCAGGCTGACCTTCGAAATATCCGATCCGTTCAAACGGTAGTTCCCGGCCTTCTCAGCGGATTCGGCGGTCACCGGCTCGTTCATGTGTATTCGAATGGCCTTCCGATCCGTATCCACAACCCGGGCCGTTTGAATGATCGGGGGAGACGTATCCGGTTGAATTCTTATTGTTGCCTTCTCGGGGGGGCTCTGGTCGCGTGGATCCTTCATCCGCCATTTGAAGGTCACCGTTTCCGTATTTCCGTACTTCGAACGGTATATAAAGGTACGTTTTCCCTCACGATTTAATGATCCGTGCTTCGGTTTCTGAATGATGTTCGCTCGCAGACCGTCCGTTAGGTCATCCGGATCATCGGCCTGACAGGTAAAGCGAACCGTTTTTCCTTCCCTGCAATTCAGGGAGAGGGATTTCGTCGAGGGAGCGGTATTGTCTTTTTTGATACTGTTTAACGTTTCCTGAACCTGTGGCCGCATCGATGCAGGGGCACTCCGTCCGAAGGCAACCAGCTGATCCACGAGCCCGGATGCCTCCGTACCGGCGCGGGCGATCATCGAAAGGGCGGAGGTACGGGTAGCGTTCTTGTTTGTTTCGTCCCGGACCATCTTGAATAGAGGGCTTATGACTCGTTTCACGCTGGCATCTGTTTGCTCGATCAGCCGCAGGGCTGATCTCCTGATGTACGGATCTCTGCTCGTTAACGCAGGACCGAGGGAGCTTACCAGTGGCTTCCCCTTCCCACATTTCCGGAGGGTTGCAAACGCCTGCCGCCGCATCGACAACGAGGGATGGTCCAGAAACTTTTTTACATCTGGAAGGGCGCGGGAGGCACCGGTGCCCAGATTAGCCAGCGCAGCAAGAGCGCTCCGTTGAAAAGCCTCTTCATCACTTTTCAGTTCCTTAACCAGTTGCTTTACGACCGGGTCCTGGGCGACCCCCATGTCTCCAAGCATGCGTATATTTCGAAGCCGGCCGGTGCGGTCCCCGTTCTTTCGGGCTGATTTCAACCGGTCAAGGATAATCGGAAGCACGGTTCCCGGAGCTTCCGTTCCCGTTTCCCGAAGTACCGTCCCCGCCTTGAGTGCCAGGGTCCAGTCACCGCCCTGATACAGATCAACCATCGAGCTGACGAAGTTCTTCCGACGCTCCAATGACTCCTCCTGCACACGTTTCAGCGCCAGCTCCGGATTCTTTTCGAATAGTTTCTTTATATCGGTATCATTGGCATCGGACTGTTCCTGTGAAACCAATCCCGGCGACAAAAGAACTGGACTCACAAGAAGGAAAACAACAAGAATCTTTCGTTGAAGTATCTGGATAGCAACCTCCGTGCATAAACGATGTAATTTCACGTTGGTAATTGTATCAAAATCGAGCTAAACAGGAAACAACCGCTGCATCACCAAGTATCTCTTAATCCACCCGTTTTATCTCGCTTGTTTTTTCTTTAAGATGTTCGCACGAAGAATTATGCTCCCACGAAGTTAACGATTCCCTGCCCCGGAGGACCAATTGACAGTATTTTGCTCAACGTTGATTGGCTGACGAAACGCCTCTGAATTCGTCCAATGGATATAGTATCCGATTCCTGTTCGTACGGTAAAAGATGAAGCAGACCACACTCGGTCAACGCACACTGGATGTTATTTCGTTGACCAAACCCCGTATTTCCGTTCTGACACTTGTCACCACCTTTACGGGCATGTTTATGGCGGGAATGACTGTGCCCGCTGGAACAACGCTGCTTCTAACCCTGTTTGGAACCGCTCTCGGTGTTACCTCCTCCTGCATGCTGAACAATTATATTGATCGCCACCTCGACCGTCATATGTCACGTACGGAAAATCGGCCCCTGCCGGCTCGACGTCTCCCTCCCACCCCTGTTCTTGAGAGCGGGATCCTGCTCGGTGTACTGGGGGTGCTTCTTGTTTCCCTCGTGCAGGTTCTGGCCGGCGCTCTGCTGGCCATCTCCATCGTAAATTACGCGGTCATTTATTCCCTCTGGATGAAACGTTCCTCGCCGTATTCCACGGAGCTTGTGGGGTTTTCAGGAGCGCTTGCACCTGTCATTGGGTGGACGGCGGTCACCGGACGGGTGGAGCTAACAGCCGTTTCATTAATGACCATCCTTTTCTTCTGGCAACCGGCCCACTTCTGGACCCTCGGTATTCTGTACCTGGACGATTATCGGAAAGCGAAACTACCCCGGTATCCGGTTGTACACGGTCGTGAGAAGACCAGGAATCGCATGGTGGCGTACAATGTCTTGCTTTTATTCGCTTCCCTCAGCCTCCTGGCGATGCCTTCCCTTGGATGGTTTTACGGTATAGTGATATCCGTGGGCGGCGGCCTCTATTTATACGGCACGATCACATACGATCCAGCTTCCGAGAAAAGGGGTGGTCACCTGTTTCTCTTTTTCTCCTCCATTGGCTACCTCCTCACTCTTCTTCTTGGCATCCATCTGGATCTGACGGTCTTCTGATACCGCTTCAAACCCGCCTTTGCAGGAACCATCCGTCCACGCCGGACAACTCCTTCCCCTCCGACACACTGGACCGAAGTTTTGCCGATCCCCTTTTCCAATCCACACATAGGGATTTCGACAGTACACTCCGAACCCGACCGGTTCCATCAACAGGATCCATTCTGTGCCCCCCTCTTCCGGCAACCACGATCTCGATATTCCACCTCCGATGATCCGGAGGATTTGTACCGGAGTCAAAGGTAGGACATTCAGTACTCACAGAAATCACGCATCGACTGTCTCCGGCGCGTCATCCGTCCAGCAACGGGCCTCCGTCACATGCTCGCAGAATTTGCAGCGCAAATCGCGTTCGTCCTCATCGTAGCGAGGAAGATCGGACACCGGCGTGTCAATCTGTAGCTCACCACGTGCTTGAATTGTATCCTGAACCTCTTCGGGCAATTCCAGCTGTGAAAACACATTTTCGGAAAGGGCCCGAATAAAGGAGGGATGATCGTTGATCCCATCGGTCACCTCGTACTGCTCGATGCCGGCTTCCTCGGCCTCCTCACGTATTTCGATATCCAGTTCGAAGCTTGTCTCCACGTGATCCGTCACGAATGCAATAGGAATCACAAGCACATGCCGAATCCCCTCGTCCGCAAGTTCCTCGAGTTTATCCGGGGTGGAGGGTGAAAACCATTTCGCCGGACCCACTTTCGACTGAAACGCCACGTGGAACGGCCGATCATGCTCACGCATTTTCATAAGCTTATCGACCGACGAATGAATCAGGCAGCAGTACGGATCCCCTCGATCCGTCATTTCGTATACCGGCGTGCCGTGTGCGCTGAAGAGCAGATGCACGTCGTCCCGAACCGTTTCGTCAAACCGCTCGAGCCCTTCGTCAATTCGGTCACCGACCGCCTGCAGGTAGTTCGGGTTGGCGGCGTATTCCTGCACGAACGTCGTGGGCCACGGAGGGATTTCCCCTTCCTCCTCCAGCATCTTCCAGTAGAGAAACGAGGAACCGGTGGTGGTCTTGGAGTACTGGGGATACAGCGGTAGAAGTACCACTTTGTCCACGTTGTCCTCCATCATGCTACGGGCAGCTTCCTCGCTGAACGGCTTCCAGTAGCGCATCGCCACGTAGGTGCTGAACCGGAGCCCCTTCCCGCCGGAATACTCGTTCAGGGCCGATTCCAGTCGTTCGGCCTGTTCCCTGGTCAGCTCGTTGATCGGGGATCCGCCGCCGATGGCTTCGTACTCCTCTTTTTTGGCGTCGGCCCGGAAATAGGAAATCGCACTGCACAGCAGATGACGGAGGTATCCCGGCAGCGGAACATTGATCAGCGGGATGTTCAGGTCGATAATGGCCGGGTCCATGAACAGGTTGTAGAGAAACGGTTTTATGGCCTCCAGTGTATCCGGTCCTCCCATATTCATCAGGACAACCCCTACGTGATCGTCCTTCTCCACCCGCAGAGGATCGTCCGGGAAAAACTCTCCGGTGACCATCCGTTCGTCAAATTTGTACTTCGATACGACATCCTGTGGTGTCATCACGGGTTATACGGTTGAACGTCCAGAGGTATGCAGACGAGATCAAGGAAAGGCAGTGTATCGACCAATAACATCTTAACGGATCGTCTCATGGAATGTGAGGGGAATCAGGATTTAATAACAGACCGATCGCCGAATGGTCCACTCCCCCAATCGAGACCCGGCAAACCCAGTTCGACCTGCCTCACGAATTCTCGTTTCGTTTCTTTACCAGCAGATCACTGTAAGATGAAGCAACAAGCTGATCTTCCCGTATATCAAACATTTGAAGAAAGGATTCGCACTGTTTTCTGAGTTGCTCGACTCCGATCTCGCCGTCCCGGTCGATCGCTTCGATTTCCATGTACGACCCGAGCCCCTCCACCTCGTCAATGTGGAATTTCACATTTTCGACAAAATAGATCTCACGAGTTTTCTCCACCACCACCCGTACACCTAGCGCCGCTTCAAGCAACGACTTGAGCTTTGCATCCGGTTCCGTTTCGTACAGGTAAATGTCCGCCTGCTTCGGACCCGGTTGATCAGCCCGTTCGTAATAAATCAGGTAGTTCTCGATGTTCCCTTCCCGCAGTTTAAGGCGGCCTCGTTCGACGTTGAAATAGGTATCCACCTGCCGATCCGTCCCCACCTCCCTTGCCCCCTGTTCTCGAAGTGTGGAACGCACCCGTACCGGATCAACACCTTCAGCTTTAATTTCGACGTTTCTTGGCATGGGTTGTTACAGGGAAAAAAACCGTTCGTGCGGAGATTAGCTTTTTATCTACTTTAACGTCCGATGGGAATCAGGAGCAATGACTTCCCGGAGCGTCCACCGCGTATTTCCCTCCCGATCTTCAGTTCGAAAGACGTCAACTTCCAGAGGTAATTCCGCCAATAGGTCATTCCCGGGAAGGGCAGCAAATCGATCCCCGTTTTCGGTTGAGATCCGTCTATCCGCTTCTTTGCCCTACTTTTTGATTTTCACCCGGTTCACATCTACGATGCGTAGCAACTCACCACAGAGTTCCCAGCGTTTCTCCATTCGAATAATGGAAAATTGCCGATTCCGACACGTTATCATTCTTTTGTCCTCGGTTGCTCTATGGCCTTCAGCAACCGGATGCACTTATAATCCGGTGAAAAGTGAGTACGAAGTATCCCTGCAGGATCGTAAACAATTGATAAAACGAGCCGGAACGGTGTACCCATACTATACGCAGATTTCCGACGGGCCTCTGAATGATCCGGAACTGCAGACGTACGTCCAGCAGCTCGGTAACGAGATAGCCGAAGCGAGTCACGACCCGGCTCTCCCCTTCCAGTTCAACGTCGTGAATTCCTCCACACCCAACGTTTACACCCTACCGGGGGGATATATTTCACTAACACGGGGGATGCTCATGAACCTCGATCGAGAAGCGGAACTTGCAGCGGTTCTTGCCCACGAAATCGGTCATGCCGTGGCCAGGCATCCCGAACGAGCCCTGAACTGGGGGAGGGTCACGGACATCATTCATCCCGACATTTTCTCCTTGTTCGGTGGCAATGACGACGAGAAAAGATCATACGTGGGGTTAAGCAACCTGACCGAACAGGACTTGCTGGCATCGTACAGCCGAAGCCAGGAAATCACAGCGGACAAACTGGGAATGACGTACCTGTCAAAGGTGGGATACGATCCCCGGGGCATGGTTGCATTCCAGGAAACGCTGCTGCAGCTCAGAGAGGAAGCCCCCCGCGCAGTCGAACAGCAGTTCGTGAACCACCCCATGTCGGCGAATCGGGTCGAACGAGCACGTTCACGGGCCGACAAACTCCTTCAAAATCAACCCATTGATTCGGATCGGCAACTCAATCAGTTTCAGAAACGGGTCGCCGACGTCTGGAAAGCACGGGCGGACGCGTACCAGACGTTCGACCGGGGGGTGACACTTGCCCGTAACGGAAATTTTCGTACAGCGAAGAAACAGTTTCGCGCGGCGATAGAGCGCTACGAAGGAGAAGCGTTATTCCACGCGTGGCTGGGGGTGACCGAACTGGAACAGGGACAGCTCGACGAGGCTTCACGCGCCCTGAAGCGAGCACGTGAACTGCAAGCGGACGTGTTTCGAGTACAGCTGTACAGTGCCCGGTTCTTTCTGCGAACCGAAGCGTATGAGCGTGCCATGACCCACCTTCTACAGGCGGAGGAACTTTTGCCCGGAACCCCCTCCGTTACCTTTTTCAAAGGACGGATCCACGAGGAACGGAACCAGCACAACTTAGCGGCTCAGCAGTTTCTTGCGTACCTCGAGACCCCCTCCGATCAAACGCATCGAAAACAATATGCCCGAAACCGCCTCCGTCAGTGGGGATACCTCCCGTAAGCCAGCACGTCCACTTACCGACCTTGAGGCTTGCGCCCTCTCGATCAGGCAAGAAAATCATCCAGGTCCTCGACGGACTGAACACTCATCGTTTCCACGTCCCGGCTCACTTTCAGAGCGAGACTGGACAGGACCCGCCCCGGTCCCACTTCCAGAAATGAATGAATTCCCATCTCCTCGATCATCGTACGAACCGATGGTTCCCAGAGGACCGACGACGTTAGCTGTTCGACCAGACGGTGCCGGATGTCGTCCGGGTCGCGCACCTGCATCCCGGTAACGTTGGCAATGACCGGGAAACGCGGGGGCCGAATCTGAACGTCGGAAAGGGCATCCTCCACAGCGTCGGCAGCGGGCTGCATGAGTCGCGAGTGAAATGCCCCGGCCACTTTCAGCGGTACAATTCGCCCGGCCCCCCGCTCTTCCAGCAGCTCCTCCGCCTCCTCGAGTACCGCCTCTTCCCCGCTGATCACAATTTGATTCGGGGCGTTGACGTTGGCAACGTCAATAATCCCCTGCTCCTGCAGGGTCTCACAGACCGATTCGACGTCTTCCAGATCCATCCCCATCACGGAGCGCATCCCCCCGGGTTGTCGATCACAGGCTTCCTGCATGGCCCGTGCACGAACCTCCACCACGTCCAGCGCGTCGTCGAAGCGAAGTGCACCGGCGGCCACCAGCGCCGTGTATTCCCCGAGCGATAGACCCGCCGTAGCGGCCGGTTCAATAGGGTCGTCGAGTTTTTCCTGTAGAACCCTGTAAAACGCCAGGCTTGTCACGAAAATAGCCGGCTGGCTGTGTCGGGTTTCCGTAAGACGATCCTCCGGCCCATTGAAACAGACGTCGGCCAGGTCATAACCAAGCTTCTCGTTTGCACGGTCAAACGTCTTTTCCGCAAGTGGTTCGCGGTCGTACAGATCTTTCCCCATCCCCACTTTCTGCGCTCCCTGACCGGGGAACTGAACCGCCAAGAACCGATCGGATCGTTTTTCAGTCATAACATGTCAGCCAAAATGTATTGGTCTTAGAACTGTCAGAATCCGTTACCATCGAATCAGGGTTGTACCCCAGGTCAGCCCCGCCCCGACGGACGTGAGAACGAGGTATTCCCCTTCCGAGATTTCGTTTTCCTGGATGGCTTCATCCAGTGCCAGCGGAATACTCGCTCCGGATGTGTTTCCGTATCGATCGATGTTGGAATACATTCGGTTCTTGGGTAACCCGAGGTTGCCACACACTTTATCCATAATCCGCTGGTTCATCTGGTGTGGTACAACAAGAGAAAGGTCCGTTACGTCAAGGTCCTCCACATCCGCCGCCTCGCGAATCATGTCACAGAGTGTATTTACCGCAAATTTAAAAACCTTTCGTCCTTCCATCTGCATGTAATGCTTTCGGTTCTCCACCGTTTCCATAGAGGTCGGCAACCGTGATCCGCCGGCGGGAAGAACCATCAGATCCTCACCATCCCCACTGGCATACATGTTCGTGTACAGCACTTCGTGCCGTCCGTTACCTGGTCCGAGTACAGTTGCGCCGGCTCCGTCTCCAAACAGCACACACATCGACCGATCCTCGTAATCCGTGATACTGCTTAACACCTCTGCACCGAGCACAAGCACGTGATCGGCAAAACCGGAGGTCACGAAGGACCAACCGGTACTTAACGCGTAGATAAATCCGGAACAGGCCGCCGATACATCGAAGGACGGAATCGGTTCCAAACCAAGCTTGCGCTGAAGATGACAGCCTGCGGACGGAAACATGTTATCCGGGGTGATCGTTCCGACCACGATAACATCGATCTCCTCACGATCAATTTCCGCCCGTTCAAGGGCCTGTTCGGACGCTTCAAGGGCCAGATCTGACGTGGCATCCCCGTCCGAAACAATACGGCGCTCCTTGATTCCCGTTCGTGAGGTGATCCATTCATCGGACGTGTCCACCATCTGCTCAAGATCCTCGTTTTTCAACCGGTTTTCCGGCACTGAAGAACCGGTACCAAGTATTGATGCTGTACTGTTCATAATGGAATCAGCCAATTCGTTAAACATCCTGTCCCGAACGTCCCACCAGTGTCAGACACCCGCTGGTTGCCCCGGTGCACATTTGTAACTACTCTCCTATTCGTGGAGGCCCCTGGGGACACCGGCGTCCCCGCCGCTGAATGTCAATTGTAACCTTTTTTCCGGGGGGAGGGGGGAACAGGTGAGCAGTTACACACTTTTTATTGACCGAAACATCGTTCACCGGTTGAACCTGTCCTGTTCCAACCCTCCCGCCGCTCCCTCCGATACGTGTATTTTATCCTGAAGAAAGAAGAACTCAACAATTAGAACGGATCAAATAAACAGGGAGGGAACCTCCGAGAAAATGAAACCAGTCATTCCGGTATGACGGCATCCAGCTGTTCTTCAATCTGCCGAATTTCTTCGAGAATGGACTCGTTAATCCGATGACGATGGAGTCGACCCGCCTGGCGAATCGCATTTCGAATGGCCTTTTCCCCCGACCGTCCATGGCAGATGATACAGATGCCGTCGACCCCAAGCAACGGAGCTCCCCCGTGTTCGGAATAATCCGTTTCTCGTTGTACGTTCGCAAGAATTTTCCGGTCCCGGCGCTCCAGCCTTCCTCCCTCACCTGTCTCCTTCATCGCGTCCTTCACGAAATTCAGTACATTCCGCGCGCAACCTTCCAGGAACTTCAGAATCACGTTTCCCATGAACCCCTCCGTAATGAGCACGTCCAGCTCCCCGGAAAACGCCGCTGGACCTTCCACGTTCCCCACGAAATTCAGCGGGGATTCCTGAAGAAGGGGAAGGGTTTCCTGTATTAATTCATTTCCTTTTCCCTCTTCTTCCCCGATGTTCAACAATCCCACCGCCGGCCGATCAATGTTATATACCTGACGCTGGAAGATCGAGGCCATAATGCCGTACTGAAGCAGCTGATGGGGTTTGCAATGAATGTTAGCGCCCACGTCAATGAGCGAGCATACACCGTTTTGATGGGGGATGGGTGAAGCAATTCCCGGCCTGTGAATGCATTCAAGTAATCCGAGCGTAAGCGTGGATGCCGAGACGGTCGCACCGGTATTTCCGGCACTGATCAACGCATCCGCCCGATCTTCCTTCAACAGTTTTACACCGATGTTAATGGAGGACTCCGGTTTCTTCCGAATCCCCTCCACGGCCGACTCCGCCATCGATACGACCTCCGGAGCATGGTGGATCTGAAGTCGGTCCTCATCGAACGACCGACCGCTCAGCTGTTCCTGGATTTGTTCCTCGTCCCCGACCAGGACAACGGATACATCGGATTCTTCCTCCACGGCATCAATCGCCCCGCCAACAATGGATTCCGGTGCGGAATCCCCTCCCATCGCGTCAATTGCAATTCTCATGATCCCCCCGGTGTATAAAAAAGGAAGATGAAGACAAAACCTGGTGCGGCCAGGGGCCGTACAGCGTAATCCACATCATTCCACCTTGATCAACTCCTCATCTCCGTAGTGTCCACAGTTCCCGCAGATCCGATGTGGTTTGCGCACATGATTGCAACGCGGACACCGGCTCATACCCGGGAGATTATGTCCTTGAAAAAACTCGCTTTTCTCCTTGTCGGAATCTTTCCATTCCTGCAGTTGCCTGTAAAACACGCCAGCGTGATCATGAGTGCGACGTTTTCGCTGGCGTTGTTTGGAATGTTTTTTCTTTGGTGCGGCCATGACTGGATATAGATCGAAAGGATTCAAAAACAGTCTTCAAAAACGGAGGGTGCAGGATTCGAACCTGCGGAACCACGATGGGTTCAGCGGTTTTCAAAACCGCCGCCTTCGACCACTCGGCCAACCCTCCTCTATACGTTCTTCACCTTGTCCAAGACGCGCTCGTTCACGTAAATCGGGGAGTTCATCGTGATCGCCAGCGCAATCGAATCGGAGGGTCTGGCGTCTATTTCCACCTCCGTGCCATTTTGCGATATAACAAGTTTTGCAAGAAACGTATTATTTTTCAAATCCGTAACAACAATTCGCTCCAGCCCCACCTCCAGCCCGTTAAGAATATTACGAATCAGATCGTGCGTGAGGGGTCTCGGGTTTTCGATGTTCCGCAACTTCTGGTCGATGGCAGCCGCCTCGAAAATACCGATCACGATCGGAAACATCCGGCTCCCGTTGACCTCCCGGAGAAAGATGACCTGGGATTGAGACTGCTCGTTAATAATCACCCGGGCTAACTCCATTCGTACCATGAGACCTGCACAGGAATAAAAACAAACACTGATCTTTTGTCCGTATCTGGTATATGTAACCTGCCCACAACCTGAATCCAGCAAAATAGGCAGTCGAATTCTAACCCCTGAATACTCAAATTGCAAGATTACCACACGTGATTCCGTTAAATTCTGAGTGGTAATGGAAGTCGCCTGCGGGAGGTCGGTGGACAGGACGTATCTAAGACGCATACAACAGGATGAACTGAGCGTGGCACGTTGCTTTCAGGGGATTTTTTTCTCGTTCCATCTGCAGGCGCTGGATCATTTTCCTCAGCTCAGGAGGAACGTCTTTCGGATACGCCACTTATTTACAAGTCATCAAAAATCAGGGCTCCTGACTCCTGTGGAGGACGACGAATAATGCATCTCACGTCATTCCGGTTTATTGATCGTTCGGTCGAGGGGGCTCTTTCTTATCCAGCAAAAGCAGGTCTGCAAATGCAATGCAGGCGCAGGCCTGTATCACCGGAACGGCCCGGGTGACGATGCAGGGATCATGCCGTCCCTTGATCTCAAGTGTCGTCTCCTCCATCTCCTTCAGGTTCACCGTTTTCTGTTCCTGGGGTATACTGGAGGTTGGTTTGACGACCACGCGAAACACGACCGGCATACCGGTCGTTAACCCTCCGAGTGTACCGCCGGCGTTGTTCGTCTCCGTCACAACGTCCCCGTCTTCAATCGCAAACGGATCATTGTGTTCACTGCCCTTCATTTCCGCCGCCTGAAAACCCGCACCGAACTCAATTCCCTTCATGGCCGGCATGGACATGCAGATGTGTGCGAGCTTCGCATCCGCTCGACCGAAAAACACCTGTCCCATTCCCGCCGGAACCCCTTTGACCACGGTTTCGATAATGCCGCCCAGGCTGTCAAGGTTCTTTCGCTCACGGTCAATCACGTCGGCAATTCGTTCATTGGCCTCCGGATCCGCGCACCGGACCGGTTCCTCGATCATGTCTTCCGATAACTCCTCCGGATCAACCTCCGGTACCTCGTGTTCCCCGATCTGAACCGTGTGCGAAACGGCCTGCATCCCTTCGTCCATCAGCATCTGTTCGGCCATGGCACCGGCAATAACAATCGGAGCGGTCAGCCGCCCGGAAAAATGCGCGCCGCCCCGCCAGTCCCGGGCCCCCCCGTACTTTACGTACGCGGTGTAATCCGCGTGTCCCGGTCGCGGCGTGTACATTCGTTCCCGATAGTGGCTGGAATCCGAATCCTTGTTCTGAATTAAGAAGGTAATCGGACTTCCGGACGCCCGGCCGTCGAAGATGCCCGAAAAAGGCTCGGGACGATCCGCCTCCTTTCGCTGTGTCACAATTCGGGAGGTCCCCGGCCGGCGCTGGTTCAACCGCTTCTGAATATGTTCCATGTCCACCTCCTTGCCCTTCGGAAACCCCTCAATTGACACCCCCACACCTTCCCCGTGCGACTCCCCGAATATAGTTACCCGATATAACTGACCAAATGTATTCATACCTTCTCTTTACCTCGCATATTTATTCACCTGACGGGAAACGCACGATAAGCTTCATGAACGCTCATTAACGTTCGGTATTATATTGGGAACCTTAGATATTTTATAATTTTTTAAAGTCTCTTCCTTCCATATCCCCCCGTTCCTCATACCGTTTATTACACCGAATACAACACTTGAGCTTCGGCTTCTCGGGACAGGCTCCTTCACACTTCAGCAAACATACACAAGAAATTCGGGGATTATTCGATATATGGCAAAGCAGGATTCTTCAGTTCAGAGCCCGTGCTCAACCACACGCGTACCGGCCACTTTCCCCGATCGGACCCGGTTGTTACAATGCATCTCCTATTTCCGTACAGATTTTCTGGAAGCTCCTCAACATCATCATGATGCACGATGACGGCTCAGGACACCTATGATAACCGTTTTCATGATCAGTGTTCCCCCTTCCGATAGAAGCTTCAAGAGAGTGACTTCATAGTCCACATGACTCCACATGACTGATTCTCCCGCTCCCAAAAACGTGGACGTGGTCATTATCGGAGGAGGAATTACCGGCGCTTCCTGCCTCTATCATCTTGCAGAAGCGACGAATCTGGGGGTTTTACTGGTGGAAGCAAGAACCCTGAATTCCGGCAGTACGTCGCGAAGTGCCGCGGCCTTTCGACACCAGTTCAGCAGCCGGACCAATATTCGGATGTCCGTTTACAGCAGCCAGCTGTACGAACGCCTTGCAGGTGAAACGAATACGGAACCATTGCTCGTCAGGAACGGTTATTTATTTCTCTGTAGCTCGGAGAAAGCCGTTCAGCAGGCCAGGCAACGACGGGACGTTCAACGGCAGGAAGGGGTCACATCGGTGCAATTTCTATCCACGGAGCAAATTCACAACCGGTTTACCTACCTGGCATCGGCCCCGGTTCTGGGGGGCACCTGGTGTCCCGAGGACGGTTTTATCCGACCGAAGAAAGCGACCCGAACATTCATTCAGGCTGCATTGGAACATGGAAATACGTACTACCGGGAGAACACCCCCGTCACGGACGTAACCTGTCGAAACGAGCGGGTTCACAGCGTGGACGCAGGAGGTCAGAAAATCAGGTTTGACTTTCTCGTGAACGCCGCCGGGATATGGGGTCCACGAATCGCGGAACAGGCCGGCGTCACCCTGCCGGTCGCCCCGGTAAAGCGATACCTGTATCGCACGGCTCCCCTTTCCGATCGGAATGTGAGCGAATGTCCGATGACGGTCCGGGACCTTGGCCCCTATCTTCGTCCCGACGGGAACAGCCTGCTGATGGGTTGGGATCGTAAACCCGAACCGCCCGAACACCCGGAAAATTACTGGTCCACGGATCGTTCTCCGGACCAGCTCTTTACCCGTCAGAATCAAACGGAGGAGGGATACGGACTCGGATCGAACGAATACGGCCAGGAGATCCTGAACACCTGGACGGAGTGGATTCCGTTCCTGAAACAGGCCTCTTTAACGAAAGTACAGTCCGGCTACTACCAGATGACACCGGACCAAAAAGCCATCGTGTCCGGGGATCCCCGGGTCAGCGGCCTATTCCACGCCGTTGGATTTTCGGGACACGGCATCATGCACGCCCCGGCAACCGGACGAATCGTTACCGATCTGGTCCTGGATCGAGATCCGTTGTTTGACCTCGCTCCGCTGTCTCTTGAACCGTTTCTGAACGGCCGGGAACGACCGGACCCCGAAGAAATGGTTCTGTAACCTGATCTTGTGTGTTTTTTCCATGCTTCTTCGAGCGTATAATTATCATTGTGATATGACAATCTTTAATCTCAGCAAATTGAGATCAACTTCAGTTCCCACCCAAC
>CAYXQY010000032.1:0-27151 GCA_964466525.1 uncultured Planctomycetia bacterium | reverse complement strand
GGGGGTCGTCATACTACAGGAAACAACGACTGGATGAGGATCTGGACCGGATTCAGAGTTTTTATCGGGGCAAGGGATACCTCGATGCGTCCGCTCACCTGAAAAGGGTACGTTTTAGCGTGGATAAGGAGTATGCGTTCGTCAGGATCGGAGTGGAAGAGGGCGAACAGTACGAGATCGAAGAGATTCAGTTTGAAGGAAATACGGTATTCGATCGGGAGAAACTTCTGAAGGAAACGGTTCTGCGTCCCGGCAATCCGCTTCGACTAAATGATGTGTCGGCGGATCGTCAGAACCTGAAGTTGCTGTATGGGGAAAATTCGTACGTGGACACACAGGTGAACTGGAATTACCAGGTGCTGGAGGAATCGAACCGGGTCCGTCTTCAGTATCAGATCAACGAACGAGGGAAGACCCGGACGGGTGAAATTACGATTTCCGGTAACACAAAGACGAAGGAGAAAGTCATTCGCCGGGAACTTTCCGTCGTTCCCGGGGAGCCGTTAAACCTCGTGAAGTTACGGAATTCCATACAGAGTCTGCGGTCCACCCGGTACTTCAAAAAGGTGTCGGTAGACCGCGAACAAGCCGACGAGCCCGGGGTACAGAACCTTGATATTGAGGTTGAGGAACAGTCCACCGGTCGTATTCGGTTCGGCGGGGGGTTTTCATCGAACGTGGGATTGATCGGGATTTTCCAGATCAGCCAGAAAAATTTTGATATCACGAACTTGCCGGATAGCTTCCGTGAGGTAATTGAAGGGAAAGCGTTTGCCGGAGGGGGGCAAACGTTGTCAATTACGATCCGACCCGGAACGGAACGGTCGAGGCATTCGATCAATTTCCGTGAACCCTATCTCTACGATCAGCCCCTGGGGCTGGACGTGGAAGCAGCAATTTTCACACAGATCTTTGACGAATACAATCTGGGTCGTAAGGGGGGGAGCATCGGTCTGGATTATCGATTTGACGACGATTACACAGTTTCCGGAAAATTTGAGAGGCAGAACGTGGATATATCGAACGTCGATTCCGGAAGCCCGGATGATCTGCTGAATATGCGAGGGGATCATGCTCTGTTTTCGGTTCAGCCCGGTTTTTCGATTGACAAGAGAAACAAGGAGCTAAACGCGACTACCGGATATGAATTTTCGACGTCGTACCAGTACACGATCGGGGATTTTGACTACGGAAAATGGCAGAATAATTTTAAATATTACCAACCACTTTACACACATCCGGAGACCGGTAATCACGTGCTGACCTTCCGAACCCGGTATGGGTTGGCCAATTCATTTGATGAAGAAGACACACCCGTGTTTGATCGATTTTTTGCCGGAGGGACCAATACCATTCGGGGATTTGAATTTCGTACGGTGTCGCCCCGGAAAAAGGGGGTGGAGGTGGGGGGGGAAAGCCGTTGGATTACGAATCTGGAATATACGTTTCCGATCATTCGAAGCGATAGAAGACCCGGCGGGCGAAGGGTGGACTTCCTGCGCGGAGCTCTGTTCTCGGATGCCGGAACGGTGGGACCTGACATCGACGACATGAATGACGACATCCGGGTGTCGGCCGGTTTTGGCGTTCGTTTTAAGATTCCGGGAATGGGGCAACGGCCGTTTGCGCTCGACTTTGGTTTTCCAATAAAAGAGGTGGACGGGGATGAGGGCCAACTCATTTCTTTTGATATTGGCGCTTCCTTTTAGTATAAGTATGCTTGACATGGAAGTGTGTTCTTTTCGTCAATCCGGTCATCCGATCGGATAGGGACCACGGACATGACACTTCTCTGAATTGTCACACTTTTTTTAACCCCGGATCAGAATCCGGATTTTTTCTGTTTCGTCTTTCGATTTATCGTGATTTCATTAAATTCAAATGATTCAGACCATGAATTTGAATTCGATTTTTTCAACTTTTTCAACACATCGTTCAATTTCGTTTCTCTTTGTCTCTTTCCTGTTTGTTCTTACGACCGGATTCAGCAATGTCATATCTCAGAATGATCAGGCGAATTTGAAAGTTGGGGTTGTGGATATACAGGAAGTGTATAACTCGTACGACCGGGCGGAGGACTTTACGCAACAGATACAGGACAAGAAGGAAGAGGCACAGAATGAAATTAAAGATCTGAACGAACAAATGAAACAGGTACGTGAGGAGCTGAATGACATCGAACCGCTCAGCGACCTCTGGAAAAAACGAGCGAAGAAGTTTTATCAGCTGAAGTCCGAGCGTCAGATGATGCAGGATATCTGGAAACAGGACACACAGAAATTGCTGAGCCAGACGTCGACGAAAATATATGAAGAGATTCGGAAAGTCGTTGAGGACTACGGAGAGAAGAACAACTTTGATCTGATCCTGAAAGCGAATAAATCCCCCATCGGGAGTGGAAACATTTCGGACATCAACCAGCGAATCGCCAGCAGAAGTGTCCTGCACTTCAAGAATAAGATGGATTTGACCGATAAAATTACTACGATCCTTAACGAGGAATACAATAAGGGTTCGGAAGGGAGTTCGACGAACAAATCCGGTGCTTCATCTTCCGATAAGTAACGAAATCTCCGAACATACCCTTTTTTAACTCACGTTCTTTATTTGTTTTCCCCGGGGAGGTCAACCGGTGAAGAAATCACTCGATGAACTGGCAGAAATGGTGGAAGGGGAAATATCCGGAGACGGTGACACACCGATCGAAGGAGTAGGAGCAATTGAGTCCGCCGAACAGGGACAGATTACGTTCCTATCAAATGGGAAGTACCGGGACAAGCTCCAGGAAACCAATGCTTCCGCCGTCGTATTAAGCGACGAGGAGGAATCCCCTGCAACTCTTCCGGCGATTCTGGTGGATAACCCTGATCTTGCTGTGGCTGAAATTGCACATCTTTTTCGGGACGAATCGTCCGTCTCTCCCGGTGTGCATGACACCGCATGCGTCTCGGAACAGGCCGAAATTGGCGAGGAGGTTTGCATTCAACCTCATGTGACGATCGAGGATGGGGCGAAAATCGGGGATCGGTCCGTGATCATGGCCGGTTCATATATCGGCCGGGATGTGTCTATTGGCTCCGATTGCCACATTCATGCCAACGTCAATGTAATGAGAGAGACTTCGATCGGTGATCAGGTCATTATCCATTCCTCGTCCGTTATCGGTTCGGAGGGATTCGGGTACGTGAAAGATGGGGGTGAACGGAAAAAGATCCCACAGCTCGGGCATGTGGTTATCGAGGATCGGGTGGAAATTGGTGCCTGTGTCACAATTGACCGGGCTCGGTTTGATGAAACGAAAATCTGTGAGGGGGCCAAAATTGATAATCTGGTACAGATTGCTCATAACGTCCGGGTGGGTCGAAATGCAGTGATCGTTTCTCAGACCGGCATTGCAGGAAGTTCCACGATCGGTGAAGAATCCATGCTTGGAGGTCAAACGGGCATTGCGGATCATATAAATGTCGGAAAAAGAGTGCAGGTTGCAGGAGGATCAGGTGTAACGAAGGATATTGAAGATGGGGAGGTGGTTTCGGGTTTTCCCGCTCAACCCCGGTTAAAATTTAATCGAAAACAGATCCTCATCCGAAAATTACCGGATCTCGTGGACGATTTGTCCGAGCTGAAAGACACGGTTGAACGTCTCTCCAACGAGCTGGAAGATCATGAGTCAGAATCAACAGACGATTCAAGAGATTGTTGAATTTGAGGGAGCTGGTCTATTTTCGGGTGAGGAGGTCAAGCTTCGTTTTATCCCCGCCACTCCTGGAACGGGCATTACATTTGTCCGGACGGATCTACCCGAGGATCCCAAGATCAGGGCCTGCCCGTCCAATGCGTCCTCGAAATTCCGTCGAACGACGGTCTCCAGAAACGATGCTCGTGTGGAAACAATCGAGCATTTGATGTCCGCGATAGGCGGCCTCGGCATCGATAACCTCGAAATTGAAATTAACGGTCCCGAAGTGCCCGCGGCCGATGGAAGTGCGAGGCCATTTGTCGACCTTCTTTCGGACGCGGGGGTGGTTGAACAGGACTCGGAGCGCGAAGAATATGAACTCAACGAACCGGTCAGTGTCCGGGACGACGGGGCTTCCATTACGGTCGTGCCCGACGGGCGGCGAATGGAGGTTTCGTACTCCCTTGATTATTCCCATCCGATGATTGGTGCACAGCACCTGACCACGGAAATCAACAAAGACGAGTTTCGTTCGGAGATCGCACCAGCGCGGACGTTCTGCCTTGAGGAAGAAGTCGATAATTTTCTTGATCGAGGATTGGGCAAGGGCGCTTCCTACGAAAACACCATCGTGGTAGGAGATGATGGGATTGTTGAGAACGAACTGCGGTTTGACGACGAATTCGTCCGTCATAAAATCCTTGATTTCGTCGGTGATATCAGCTTGCTCGGCACGAAACTTAACGCTCATTTCGTCGCTGTCCGGTCCGGTCATGAAACGAACATGAAACTCGTGAAGAAACTGGATCACGTGCTTCGTGGATCGCCGTCTGATCAATCGGAGGAGGAGACCCATGTCGCACTTGATATGCAGGAAATACTGAACGTACTGCCACATCGTTATCCATTTTTACTCATTGACCGCGTGCTGGAACTTGAAGGATATGATCGGGCCGTGGGGTTAAAAAACGTTTCATATAACGAGCCATTTTTTCAGGGACATTTCCCCGAAAAACCGATTATGCCGGGGGTGCTTCAGATTGAGGCCATGGCTCAGCTTTCCGGTGCACTGTTGCTTCGAAAAGCGGAGAACGTGGATAAGCTTGCGTTCCTGATGTCACTGGATAACGTGAAGTTGCGTAAGACTGTTGTGCCCGGGGATCAGCTCCGGATCGAGGCGAAGGCGGTTAAAGTGAAAAGCCGAACCGGACTGATTGAAGCGAAAGCAACTGTTGACGGGCGGCTTGCAGCGGAAGCGAAACTAAAATTTATGCTTGTTCCGAAAGAATGAGCGAGTTTATAGATTCTGTACAAAAACGCGAGCGGGCGTTTCCCCGGGAAGAGGATCTGGATGAGGGAGTCCATCCCAGTGCGTATGTCCATCCCGATGCAGAAATTGGTGAGGACGTAACCATTGGCCCGTTCTGCTGTGTGGAAAAACAGGTAACCATCGGTGCCCGTTGCATCCTGAAAAACAACGTAAGCATTTCGGGTGATGCGACGATCGGTGAAAGCAACGTGTTTTATCCGCATACGTCGATTGGAACAATACCTCAGGACAAATCGTATCATGGTGAAGAAGGTCGTCTTATCATCGGAGACAAGAACGTATTTCGGGAGTCGGTTACGGTAAATACCGGTACGGAGAAGGACATTGTGGAAACACGCATCGGTTCCGACAACATGTTCATGGCGTACTGTCACGTAGCCCATGACTGTATACTGGAGGATGAGATCATCATGGCGAATGGGGTTCAGCTTGGGGGACATATAACCATCAGATCCGGCGTGGTGTTTGGAGGGCTAGCGGCGGTGCACCATTTTGTCACGATCGGACGAAACGCGTTTGTCGGGGGCATGTCACGGTTGATGAAGGACGTGCCTCCGTTTATGACGGCGGCCGGTGATCCGGCAACCATCCGTTCGTTAAATAGTGAGGGGTTACGGCGGGGCGGATTTGATACCTCCACAATTAAAGAATTAAAGGAGGCGCACCGAAAGATATTTCGCTCGGACGGACCTCGTGTCGAGGAACTGGATAAATTAAAGCAAAACGACGATAACTCACCGGAAGTGAAAGAACTGATTTCATTTCTTGAGAACATGCGAGAGTCCGCCCATGGGCGTGCCCGTGAAGTTGATCGGGATTTCTGATGGCTGCTCCCACCCGTGTATCCGTAATCGGCGTCGGTCATCTCGGAAAGATCCATGCCCGTATTCTGGACGAACACGAGCAGGCCGAGCTTGTCAGTCTGGTGGACGTGGATGAAGAAAACGTCGAGGAACAGGCCGCTAAGTATCAGGTTCCGTATTACGTCCATACGGATGAAATGCTGAAGGAAGAAGAACCGGATGCCGTGATCGTGTCCGCTCCAACGGAAGTCCATTACGAACTGGCACATACCTGCCTGCAGGCAAACGTCCACGTTCTTGTGGAAAAACCGATCACACAGCGAATTGATCATGCCAGGGAACTTGTCGAACGGGCGGAATCTGTGGAGTCCATACTACAGGTCGGTCACGTGGAACGGTTCAATCCTGCCGTTTCACGGCTTCTGGAGCTCGTTGACGATCCGAAATTTATTGAATGTGACCGCCTGAGTCCGTTTCGTTTTCGCTCCGCTGACATCGATGTGGTGCAGGATGTCATGATACATGACCTCGACATTATCCGTGCACTTGTCCCCGGACGGATCAAATCTGTGGAGGCTGTCGGGACGTCCGTGGTAACCCCATTTGCGGATATTGCAAATGCCCGGATAAAGAGTTCGTCCGGATGTATTTCGAACCTGTCTGCAAGTCGTATATCGCTTGATTCCGTCCGTAAACTCCGCGTGTTCACACCGGATACGTACTATTCCCTGGATTACAGTGAAAAGGAACTACATGTGTACACTGCGTCCGAGCGTCTGAAGCAATTTGATCTTACGGATATCCAACATTTCCAGGAAAAGTCGAGTTCAGGGGATCTCGATACGAAACGACTGTTTGAGGAATGTCTTGAAGTCGAACAGGTCGTTCCGGCATCAGATCGGCAGCAGGAGCCGCTGAAGCTCGAACAGGACGAATTTCTCGCGTCCATTCGAAACAACGATCCTCCGGAGACGTCGGGAACGGATGGTCTTGAAGCATTGAAGCTCGCGAAGGAAATCCGTGAAGCGTGTGAGGAACAGGACGCGTGAAACGAATTCATAATCAATCACCAAACTTGATTGCTTCAGAGACGAAATCCGGGAGTATCAGCGCATGAGCAGCCGTTTATTTGTACTGGCCGGTGAACCTTCCGGCGACACCAGAGCGGCAGGGATGTGCCGGTCCATACTTGCTCTTGCACCTGACGTCGAACTTCGTGGGGTGGGCGGAGCAAAGATGAAATCAGCCGGTGTCGATTTGGTGATGAACCTTACCGGGGAAGGGGTAGTTGGTCTGTGGGAAGTCATTGGTAAATTACATTTTTTTTCCCGGGTGTACCGGCAGGTGATCAGCGAGATTCGCCAATTTGATCCGGACGCGGTCGTGCTCGTTGATTTCCCCGGGTTCAACCTCAAACTTGCCGAACAGCTCTATCGGGAGCGAATCCCGGTCATTTATTACATCAGTCCCCAGGTCTGGGCATGGCGTAAATACAGAATCGGAAACATACGACGTTACGTTGATCTGATGATTGTGCTGTTTCAGTTTGAAGCAGAGATGTACCGTGAACATGGAGTGAACGTGGAATGGGTGGGCCATCCCCTTGTGGATGAGATAAACAATGATGACCTTGATCGTGCCGGTGACAAATTTGATCGCGGGAGCCCGCTAATGCAGCGTCCGGAGATCGGTCTCCTCCCCGGAAGTCGTGTATCGGAATTTACAAGGCTTTACCCCCACATGATTGAAGCGGTTCGTATGCTGAGGGAACAGATGGAGATTGGCAGGGTTCGGGTACCGATTGCTCCTGAACTTCCGACGAAGGACCTGTACAGGTATCGTGCGGACGATATGAACGGGGAGGAATGGCTGGAGGGAAAAGCAAGAGAAGTCATACGTGGTGCCGATATTATACTGACCGCTTCCGGCACCACCACGCTTGAAGCAGCGATTCTGGAAACCCCCATGGTGGTTTGTTACCGGGTCAACCCGATCACATGGGCGATCGGGTTGATGTTAATTCAGACCGAACATATCTCGCTGGTCAATCTGGTGGCCGGTGAGAAAATTGTGCCGGAGTGTATTCAGTGGCAGGCAACTGCGTCTCGTATGTCCGATGAAATGAGGAACCTGCTTCAACGTGAGAACTATGAAGAATGCCGGAAAAATTTAAGCACGGTTCGAGAGAAACTCGGAAAACCGGGAGCGAGTAAACGGGCCGCTGAAGCTGTTTTAAATTATTTGTCTCAAACCTGAGTCGTGAAGGGATTCATCGTAAGGACGAGAGAGTTGACCGGACTTACAAAATCCAATTCATGTTGTTCGAACCTTTACCTGTTGATAAGCTCGGTTATTTTTGTTTCGTGAATATGACTCATTCACAGCGTGGATAAAATGAATACTGTCGACAACGATCCATCGGTTCGAGATGAGATGCAGGGAAGTGATTATCGAATACGCCTTGAAAATTATTACGGACCCCTTGATCTCCTTCTGTATCTAATCAAACAGCATGAAGTGGATATTCTGAGTATCCCGATCGCTGACATTACCAAACAGTACGTGCAGTACATTGAGGAGATTCGAAAACTGAACATCGACATCGCGTCGGAATTCGTCGTGATGGCGGCCACGCTGATGCGCATCAAGTCCCGTGAGTTACGACCGGACCCCGGCGAAGAAATAGACGATGAAGAGATCGATGATCCCCGGGAAGAACTTGTTCAGAACCTTCTTCGATATCGCACGTTTAAAAGTCGTGCGCGGAAATTACGAAACCGAGCGGACCAGTTCAGCCGCCACTTCCCCAGGCCGGACTTGCGGGATCGGTTTCGTGAGGAAAAGGAGCAGGAACCCCGACCTGAGGAGATGGATTTATCATTATGGCCCCTGGTTCGGGCGTACGCTGACATTCAGGAAGAGACCCTGCTGGAGGCCCCTTCCACGATTGTATATGATGACATTCCACAGGACGTGATCATGGACCGGATTCTGGAACGACTTGAGGAAACGGACCAAACCTCATTCGAAGAATTGATCGGTCCTCACCCCACTCCCTATCAGGCGGTTTCATATTTTCTTGGGGTACTTGAACTGGCCAAACGAAGGAAGCTCCATGTAGTCCAGGACCAGAACGATGGAGATATTTCCATTGCCCCGGGGACGGAATATGGTAAATAATTTGCATCTCCGTTTCGTTCAATCTTGATTTGACACTGAAGTCTTGAACAGGGTTCTTCATGAATTCGTTATTCCTGTTCCGAACAGAAACATATTAGATACATCGGTTTAAACACCGGTTGAAAACCCGTGACATCCTTCCAGTTGTGTGCTTTGCCTACGATAAAGGAGCTGCCGTTTTCTCAAATAACCGGTAGATAATGGTAGATTTGTAAGTTCTTACCGGTACGACGTATCGATCACCCCAACGAAGTCACACATTCGTCAGTGATCTCCATGATAACAACGGATGAAATACAACCTGTTCAGTTGCCGCTCGACGTCAGTCACTGGTATGGAGCGGATGGCCTGCTCTCCGAAGTACTGGCGGATTTTGAGGAGCGTCCGGAACAGATGGAGATGGTGACTGCTGTGACGTCTTCCCTGAGAAAGGGGCGAAATAGAATCGTTGAGGCCGGAACAGGTACGGGTAAATCCCTTGCTTATCTTGTCCCTCTTCTTCGGTTTGCAAAAGAAACAGGGCATCCAGTTATTGTGACCACGCATACCATTAATCTGCAGGAACAGTTAATTCAAAACGATTTGCCACTTCTCAAGGAGGCTGCTGAAATCGATTTTTCGGTGGGATTGGCCAAGGGGCGATCAAATTACATATGCAAAAAACGACTCCGGAACGCACGTCAAAAAGGGAGTCAATTATTTGCACGGCAGGACAAGCAAAAGGAGCTCAGTCGGCTGGCTGACTGGGTTCAGGAGACGGAAGACGGAAGTCTCAGTGATCTGTCCTGGAACGTCGATCAGGACGTCTGGAACCGTGTAAACGCGAAACGAGGGATGTGTCATTGCCACGAACCCGATTTTCAGGAGCATTGCTTTTATCGGGATCGTCGTGAACAGATCGAGAGGGCGGATGTAATTGTGGCGAACCATTATCTTTTTATGGAAGATTTAGCGTTACGAAGACAGTCAGAAACAGGTTTTTTTCCGGATTATGGGGCTGTTGTAATTGATGAGGCGCATAACCTTGAATCTGTTGCGCGGCGTTCGTTCGGTCTCGACCTCAGTTTTTTTCAGTGCAGGTATCTCGTACGGGATTTATACGACCCGGAGGATCGATCAGGTACGCTTGTGGCTCTGGATGCTTCTTCGTCGGATCCGGTCCAGGAAGCGATGAAGCATGTGACTCGATTTCACGAGATGGCGGAGACGTTTTTTTCGTCTGTACGAAATTGGCACGATCGCCGTGCGGATCAGGGACAGAGTGTTCGAGTCGGTGATCAGGAATTTGTTCGGGATAACATTACCGGCGCTCTGGAGATGCTTTATGATAGTTTGCGAAAAGTGATTACGGATGTATCTCTTACGAGTGAAGAGGAAAAAGAACTCAACTCCCTTTCACAGCGAGTGGATGACATGAACCTTGCCCTGACCTCGTATGTGAATCAGGACCTGGAGGGTCACGTATACTGGGTGGAGCGATCTGACCGACGACAGAACGTAACACTGCGATCATCGAAAATCGACCCGGCACCGATCATGCAGGAAGTTCTTTTTGATGAGATTCATTCGGCCATTCTCACCTCAGCGACACTTGCCACCTCGGATGATCGTCCGTTTCAGTTTATTCGGAATCGTCTCGGGATGACGTCCGCTCAAGCCGAAAAGCTCGGTCATCCATTTGATTATGAAGCACAGGCAGAATTGCATATTCCACGGGATATGCCTCATCCCGGACGAAGTGAAGACGCTTATATCCGTGGGGCCTGTTCGTACATTCGCAGGTACGTCTCGGACACACAGGGAAATGCATTTGTGCTGTTTACAAGTTATCGCATGATGAACAGTGTGGTGGAAGAACTCGAATCGTGGTTTCGGGCAAAGGAGGTGCAGGTTCTGGTCCAGGGCCGAAAACGATCCAGAAAGCAGATGCTTGAATCATTCAGGGGAGAACAGTCCGCCGTGATTTTCGGTGTGTCCTCTTTCTGGGAGGGGGTGGATGTTCCGGGACAGGATCTTCAGAACGTCATTATTACCAAGCTTCCGTTTCCCAATCCGTCCAATCCAATTGTGGAAGCGTTTCAGGAACACCTTGAGAACAAGGACCGGAATCCGTTTTCGTCTTATTTTATTCCTGAGACCACGTTACGGTTGCGTCAGGGTGTGGGACGGCTGATTCGATCTCGAACGGATACGGGTCAGATTGCCATCCTCGATAGCCGTATTTTAAATAAAAGTTACGGAAGGAAGTTTCTGAATGCCCTGCCGGACATGCAAACGATCATTGATGAAGAGTTGTCTGATCAACCAATCGGGTAAATAGACGTGGGTTTGGATGGAGGGTGGAGTGTGATTCGTTCAGGAAGGGTCCGTGAATATTGAAGCCAGAAGCGCCTTCTGCGTGTGAAGGCGATTTTCGGCCTGAGTCCAGACCACGGACTGTGGCCCTTCAAGAACCTGATCCGTGATTTCTTCCCCACGATGAGCGGGAAGACAATGCATGACGATGGCGTCTGAGTTCGCCTTTCTCAGCAACTTCTCGTTAATCTGAAAGTCCTGAAACAAGCGTTTTCGTTCCCGTGCCTCTTCTTCCTGGCCCATACTGGTCCAGACATCCGTGTAGAGGACATCGGCGTTCGTGGCAGCAACGTCGGGATCTGTTGTACCCGTAATTTCTGCTCCCTTTGAACGTCCGATTTCCCGGGCTTCTGTCCAGACCTCCGTTTCCGGCTGATATTCGGTCGGCGTAGCAACGTGAAGTTTTGATCCAGTGTGGGCTGCCCCGAAAATCAAACTGTGACAAACATTATTTCCATCGCCGAGATACGCAATTTTCAGGTTCTCCGCCGTATCTTTTTTCTCACGGATCGTAAAGAAGTCGGCGATGGCCTGACAGGGATGAAATCGATCGGATAGTGCATTAATGACCGGTATGGTGCCGAATTGTACGCATTCTTCAAGGGATGCATGGTCGTGGACTCGTGCGATAACCGCGTCCGCGTATCTGGACAGTACCCTTGCAGTATCACGAACGGGTTCCCCTCTGGAAAGCTGAATTTCGCTGGCATTGAGGGTTATGGGCGTTCCGTCGAGTTCATAGATACCGACCTCGAAAGAGACTCGGGTGCGTGTGGAGGGTTTTTCAAAGAGGAGGGCGAGGCTCTTTCCTGAAAGCACATCAGAATCGGAAGAGGTTTTTTTGACCTTCGCCGAGTTTTTCAGGAGCTCTTCAAAACCCTCAGACGTGATGTCGGAGAGCGAGAGCAGGTGGGTTATGTTACTCATGAAAACGGAACGGAAGCTGAAGCCATAAATACGAACCGACGCTATCGTTGTTCTTCGTCCGAAATACGGGAAACAGAAGCCCGTACGATCTCAACCTCTTCATTGTATGCACGAACAGGATTCGCCTGGATTGAGTGAAGGCCGTGATTGGAGATCATGATATTTGACATCTTCATTAATAGATCAGCCAACTGTTCCCGATCAACAGGAGGATACTGACGATATCCATTCAGCAGTTTGCTTGCCTGCACTTCCTCAATCATTTTTCGGGCTTCCGGTTTCTGTATTGGGGCAAGTCGGTAGGAGATGTCGGACAGTATGTCGGAGAATATTCCACCGAGTCCAAAGGAAAGTACAATCCCGAACATCCGGTCACGTTCTACCTGAAACTGAAGTTCAATTGCCGGGCCACAGCTGGAACGAAGAAGGATCGGGGCCTTTTCCGAGCGGCGGCGGAGCGACAAATACGCGGATTCAAGCTCATCGATGGAATCGATCTCCTGAAAAATTAACTCCGGATCATTCTGACCGCCTTCCCGGTAAACCTGCAAGTCAACCGGTAAACCATTCGTTCGAGCGAACTTTACCGCTTCTTGTTTGGATTCGGTAACAAGTTCCTGAGTAACAGGTATGTCGTGTTTTTCCAGAAACCTTCTGGCGTCTCGTTCATCAAGTTGTTCGATGTTGATTTCATCAACGGTCCGGCTTTGTTGAATGCCCTCCTGGATTTGTTCAAACGTATTTTCGTCAGGCAATCCTTTCTGCTTCTGTTCCGACATGAGATTCCTATATTTTTGGAGGAATTTCATGCCGAGTGCAGCGCGTTCGGGCGTGGGAAGAATCGGAATGCCCTGTTCATGGAAGGCCTGTTCGACCTGATCGCAGCGAGCGGTGAATCCGACGATTGGTTTTAACTCCCGGTCAAAACTCTTGATCAGTTCAGTTGCAAAATAGCCGTTGTCAAAACCGATGTTTAACGGAAGCAAGCCGTTGACTTCCTCGGACTCCGCCAGGAGGTTGAAAATACCTTGCAGTTGATCGTCGTCCGTAGAGTGCGAAATTCGCACCGGGTTATCCACCCGTGCTGATTCAGGAAGAACATCCCGTAGTTCATCCTGCAGGTCGTCGGAGAACTCATTTACCGACAGGCCAAGCTCCTCTGCTGCGTCACAGGCCGCAACTGCAGGACCTTCCGAAAAGGAGAGCACACCGATTTCGTCAGACCTCGGGAACCTCTGCTTCAGGTCTGAAAAAACCGTGATCGCATCGAAAAACCGGTCCGTATCCTGAAATAGCTGGACACCGGCCTGTTCGAACGCGGCTCTGTATACCGGAAATTTTGGTACGTTCCGGCGACCGCCGGCCATCGTACTTCTCAGACCGGACTTCGTGCGCGAGACAAGAAAAGAGACGATAGGCTTGTTCAGTGAGGTTTCGCCGGCCACCCGGAGAAACTCCGGTCCGTTCAGGATTTCCTCGACGAACAGGGCGATGACATCCGTGTTCGTATCATCTTTCAAATAGGAGAGCACGTCCACGTGACTTATATCCGCCTGTCCACCGATACTGATAAATTTTCCGATGTTCAGGCCCCGTTTTTCCAGCTGACTGAAAAGGAGATCTCCGTACGCCCCACTCTGAGAGATGAATGTAATATTCCCTTCCGCATTCGGTACGGAGGGAAGCGAGGTCGCATTCAGACGATGAGTTGATGAAAATATCCCGTTACAGTTCGGGCCAAGAATTCGAACATTACTATTCTTTGAAAGTTGAGAAAGTTCGTCGAGGTATTCATTGGCCTTTTTTGGGGAAACGGATTGAGCGGAAGCTGTGAGCGCAATAAAAGGGGGTCCTTCGTCAGCTACCTGCTTAACAATTTTAATGCTTTGCTTGAGTGGAGTGCAGAGGATCAAAAGATCCACATTTCGATGTATCTCCTGGATATCCTGGTAAATTTTATGTCCCAGGATAGATCCTCCGCCGGGCGCAACCGGTAGGATGTCCCCCGGATACTGAAAATCAAGGAGGTTGTTGAGTAACTGATGGGACCAGGATTTCGCATTACGCACCTCTCCAACAATACCGACAGAGCGGGGATTAAAAAGGGTTTCAATTGCTTCGGAGGATGTGTTCATTGGGTTTGTTTCGCAAGCAGGATCAAATTATTGACTGAACGTGAAGCATGCGTAAGGAACGGGTTCCAGAATATCGTATGTGTATCGGCGAGGTTGTCAGACGCCCTGGAGTCAGCAGGAGTTAGAACAATGGTATAACGAAGCGTTTCTGGACCGGATGCTATGCTCCCTGTAGAACGGCAGTTGAATCTAAAGCAACGGAATGCGTTACGACTGAAAAACGGTTCATCCCCCCAAATCCATTGTATAATTTGTTTATTAAAAATGAATTTGGTTTCAAATGCAACGATGATTTTTATAACCTAAGTAGCTGTATGTAGCCGGTAAGATGCTACTGCTTCCGGCAGTCAGTGAACGTGAATTATGTGTAAATACTATATATATTGTAATGTTGGTGTTAATATAAACGAATCATTGATCGTTCCGGTTGCATTTAATTTGACGGAACAGGATGCTGGTTTACGACAGCGTAAATCTTCCAGGTCGTAATTTTCGGAAAAGAGGAGAACATGACGAGAACCGCGATTATTTCAGACATACATGCTAACAATGATGCGCTTGAAGCGGTCTTTGATGATATGGAGGATGTAGATCGCCTGATCTGTATCGGAGATCTTGTCGGATACGGTGCAGAACCCATTGAAGTTTTGAAGCGCGTGCGAGATGAACAGTTTGACCTCGTGCTCCAGGGAAATCATGATCATGCAATCCTTAACGGTGCCTCAAATTTTAATCCCCTCGCTCGTAGAGCCATCGAATGGACCCGTGAAAAAATAAAAGCGGAGGAGCCGGAGTTCCTGTCGTTCCTTAACAAATTGTCAAGCTCCCACTCAGAGGATCAGACGTTATACGTACATGCGTCTCCCAGAGATCCGCTCATGGAGTATATGCTTCCGTCGGATTGTTTCAGTATCATGGCCGACGTCCCTCAGAAAATTCGTGAGAATCTTGAACTGGTTGATCATCTGTGTTTTTTTGGTCACACGCACAAACCGGGGGTAATCACGGAACGTGCGGAGTATATGGTTCCTGAAACGCTGGGATTCAATGTAAAATTCGAGTCGGACAAAAAATATATGGTAAACGTGGGTTCCGTGGGGCAGCCAAGAGATGGTGATCCAAGAGCCTGTTATGTGACGATTGAGGGGAAGACGCTTCAATATCACAAGGTCGAATATAATATTGAATCAGCGCAACGAAAAATTCGGGCGGTGGATGCCCTTGACAATCGTTTGGCGGTCCGGCTTGAAAGTGGGAATTAATATTCTGGCGGATCATTTTTGATCTGTGAGAATCATTCTGTTCGAGGCATTTCGATTGTTGACCACACAGGCCGGTGAATAGGTGTTGTTAAAGCCATACTCAATGAACGGTCCGGTTTCAGTACGGATACGGAAATAGATATTGGACGAATTTTTGTCTTGATACTTCCATGAACAGGGGTTAAGTTAGTTAATGCATCTCATTTCAGGAGGTGACCCGTGAATGTCAGCATCACTGGCCGACACATGGAGATCAGTGATGGATTAAAGTCAGCTGCGAGAGCTGAGGCTGATCGTTTCCCGAGGTATTTTCAACGCATCAGTCATATCGACTTTGTTTTTGAAGAAGATCATCATCAGGTTTGTACGGAGATTATCACATCAACTGTGATGGGCAAAAAAATTGTGGCCACATCAGAGGACCATGATCCGTACAAATCCCTTAAAGAGGCCTCACAGAAGGTCGCCCGGCAACTGAAGAAATTTAATGAACGGTTGCATGAAAACCGAGGAACATCGGACCAGAGTACATCTCCTAACCCTGCCAATCGGGATCGTCCTGGAGCGGAATTGCCCGATGACGAATTCTAATTTTATACATCGAACTTATCCGGAGGAACTTTACGATGTTTGATAGACTTTTCAATCGTCAGTCGATTCTGCTGGATGTCGAAGAAACCAAGATGAAGAATCTATTTGAACGAATGGTGGAGGCGATAAAAGAAGCGAAACCTTTTCCAGAAATGGATAAACAGAGGGTTGTTCAGTCACTTGTTGAACGTGAAAAAGAAGGAACGACGGGTATCGGTGGTGGAATCGCGATTCCTCATGCGAAGCTGGACGAAGTCGACGAAACGGCTGGAGTATTTGCCCGCACAGAAGAAGGGGTGGACTTTCAGGCGGTTGATGGGCAGGCGGTCAATCTGTTTTTCCTCGTGATTTCCCCCGAGGAGGAAGCGGAACATCAACTCGAAGCACTCCAGCACATAACGAACGCGATCAAGAATCATCCTCATATGACGAAATTTCTCCGTCGAGCTGATTCCAGGAAAGAGGTAATTGAGCTTTTCGAAGAAATTGATGAAGAACTTGTCGTTGAGTCATAGGAATCTCCAGCGGTAGAGTCAACCGGGAAGTGGTGTCGATTATCCGGGTACCATTTCAGGAGGAGTCATTGACGGGAAGTCAGGTGGAAGCACAAAGAAACGTTGAACTGATAATGATACATTCGATTTTTGTTTGTGCCAGGTTGGTACGATTTCTAAGATAACGCATCCTTTTTCGAGCTTTCGGTTTGCACTCCCAGTGGATCCTATCATAGATGCGCCCGGAAAGATTATTCACAGAAGGAATACACAGGGTAACTCAGGTGCTATACCGGGATCTGGTTCTTCTTCAACATAACGAAAATTCCTTCATCTGGATTACGGATGGAAGATCAGGAAGAAACCGTTGAACGAAAAGCGGAGTTGGCCAGCAGTGCCGGTCTACACGTTCGACCGGCTCGAGAACTATCCGACGAGGCCAGCAAGTTTGAGTCGTCGATTTCGATACGACCCGGGGAAGATCCGGATGCAGAAGAAGTTGATGCAAAAAGTATCATGCAGTTGCTTACACTGGGGGCTCCGAAGGGATCAACACTGGTTGTTTCAGCTTCAGGGAAGGATGCCAGACAGGCGGTTGAGCGCCTTTCTGACATGATCGAAAACACATGGAACTGAAAAAAGGCATTCCTGTCGTTCCCGGGTATACCATCGGGAAAGCTTTTGTTCTT
This sequence comes from uncultured Planctomycetia bacterium, assembly GCA_964466525.1. Taxonomy (GTDB): domain Bacteria; phylum Planctomycetota; class MHYJ01; order CAYXQY01; family CAYXQY01; genus CAYXQY01. The sequence goes on along the minus strand of CAYXQY010000032.1, from coordinate 9,706 downwards.
GACAGCGAGGAGTACCGCATTCCTCGCAGGTACGTCTCGTCAGCGGAGGAGGCCGAGCAGGAAATCAAGAAGCTTCATCACGCCCGTGAAACCTCCATCGACGAACTGGAGGAGATACTGGAGAACTTCAACGATCGATTTGGAGGTCAGTCCGCACCGATCGTCGAAAGTCACGTATCAATTCTTCGGGACGAACATCTGCTTGAGATGATCGAGGAGGCCATCCGGGAAAATAAATATTCCTCCGAATACGCACTTTCCCGGATTTTTCGCAAATACATAAAACAGATGCAGGCCTCCAGTTCCGACCAGTACACAAGTCGAATTCAGAGCGACTTAAACGACATCGAGCAGCGCTGGTTGCGAAACCTTCTCGGGGAACGACGGCAGGATATTCACTCCCTGGAAGATCCCATGATCATCGTCGCTCGTGAGTTAACTCCGTCCCAGACGGCTTCCCTTAAGCGGGATAAAGTGCTCGGGTTTGCTACGGATGCGGGCGGTCGCACCAGTCATACAGCGATCGTTGCTCGGGATCTGGGGATACCGGCTGTCGTTGCTCTGAATGATATTACGACCGACGTATCCGGGGGAGATAACGTAATCATCGATGGGAACCGGGGCATTGTTTTTGTGAACCCGGATGAAGAAACCCTTGAAAAATATCGGGCGCTTGAGCGAAATTTCAAAAAATTTGAGGAGCGTCTGCTGGAAGAACAACGGGATGAACCCGCTGTTACCGAAGACGGAAAAACCGTTGAGCTGATGGGGAACATCCAGTATCCTTCGGAAATTGACGACGTTATTAAGTTCGGAGCGGACGGAGTTGGTTTATACCGGACGGAGTTCCTTTACTTTAATCCGGACAGCACCCCATCCGAGGAGGACCATTTTGACGCATATCGAACGTCTCTTGAAAAACTGAACGGTAAACCGATCACGTTTCGTACACTCGACCTGGGGGCGGATAAAATTACGGAAGAAGGGAAATCTCAGGGGGACAACCCATTTCTCGGCCTTCGGGCGATCCGATTGAGCATGGAAAATACAAATCTTTTCAGGCGTCAGCTTCGTGCTATATTACGCGCCTCGGATTACGGAAATGCCCGGTTACTGTTTCCCATGATTTCCTCACGAAAAGAGCTTGTATTCGCATTACGCATTCTCAATGAATGCAAGCAGGAACTCGATCATAAAGGCATCTCCTACCAGGAGGACATTCCAATCGGTGTCATGGTGGAGATCCCGTCGCTTGCCCTGACGATAGATCTCATATCGGATCTCGTCGACTTCCTCAGTATTGGAACGAACGACCTGATTCAGTACGCCATCGCAGTAGATCGAACGAACGCCGACATCGCCGACCTTTATCAGCCCGCTCATCCGGCGATTCTCCGTTTGCTCAAGCAGATTCTTGAACAGGGACAGGTGCACGACCTACCCATATCAATGTGCGGTGAGATGTGTGCGGATCTGAATTATGTCTCTCTTCTGCTCGGCCTCGGGCTTGAACGTTTCAGCATTGCCCCCACAGCGATTCTTGAAGTGAAAAAGGTGATTCGGAGCACGACGATGAGGGAATGTCGAAAACTTGCCGAACAGGTGATGAACATGGAGGATACGGAAGAGATTCAGAATCTCCTTGAGGAGCGGACCCGGGCAATCATTCCGGAAGCTTTTTAATCAGGTTTTGTGGAGGGGAGTCGGTTCAACGATCCTTGTTCGCTGAACCCCCGGAACGTTTAAGAAAGCGTATCCGTGAAATCAGTGGATCATGGTTCCCACGGCAGAAGCAGACGAGTAATATATTTCAGGTTGTGTTCGATAGAAGTTTGATGAGGCGTTGGTATACCATGTCGGGGGTGATTTCGGTAAGACAGCGATATTCGTCCGAAACCCGGGGGCAGGTGCGTTCGAAACAGGGACTGCATTCCACATTACGATATATAATTTCCCGGTTCGGTGTGAGGGGAGACGTCAAATCGGGGGAGCTTGATCCAAACAGTGCCAGTACCGGTATGTCCAGTGCAGCGCTCAGATGCATGAGTCCGGAGTCATTCGCAACGGTCGCTCGACTCTCCTGCAGAATGATCATACATTGTCTGAGCGATGTTTTGCCCACCAGGTCATTGATCCGGTCGGATGGTAGACCCTGCTTGATCCGATCCACAATTTCACGCTCGGACGGGACCCCGAGGAAGGTAATATTCAGGTCCTGTTCGTGCAGAACCTGCTTTAAAAACTCCCTGAATCTTGGCGGAGGCCATCGCTTGGCCGGTCCGTACGCACTTCCGGGATGAACCGTCAGGAAACGTCCGGTGTACCAGTCCCTCGGCGTGTTGGTCTTCCATTCCTGAGGGATTGAAAGTTTAACGTTCGGCAAGCGGTCGGGTTTATTTATCGAATCCGGGAGCAGTTCGTAATATAGCCATGCGTGGTGAATGGAGCGATCCTGGCCGTCCATCGGTACTCGATCGGTGAGCAGAGGAGAGCGAAAACGCGTTGCAAACCCTCTACGGCGGGGAATGTTTGAACGCCATGCCTGCAGTGCTGTACGGAAAGATTTGGGAAGAATGAGGGCCATCGAATAGCGGCTGTTCACAATTTCTTCCGGAAACTGGGTGGATTTTCCTTCGTCAATTGTCCAGACCTGATCGACTGCGTTACTTGCTCTGTAAACGTCGTGGACGGAAGCCCGACAGATGATGTCGACGGTGCGCTGCGGCAGCTCGGATGCAAGCGTCTGTACAAACGGCAGCGACATCACGGAATCGCCAAGCCAGTTCGGTGCCCGCACGAGTATCTTTTCAAGGTCAACCGGCTGCAGCGGTCCGGGAAAGAAATGAGAAATCAAGTCACTGCACCTGTTGCGCAACCAGTTCGGTCCACGCAGGGTGTTGAATATAAAGGGGGAACCGTTTCGCACAGTAGAGCGATATCCGTTCAAAAACGCTGATTCACTGCCGTTATCCAGCCCGTATTTCGACAGAAAACGGAAAAATCGATGCACTCTTTGCTCCCGCTTGATTGTCGTGAGTTCCCCGAACCGAACCGGATCAAAGTCGGTTACATAGATCTGCTCCTGTTCTGTGAGAAGGATATTGTCCAGTTTGTAGTCCTGGTGATCGATTCCGGCATTGTGCAGACGAGCGAGAAATTTCCCGAGTCGCTCCATCAGCTCCGGGTTCCTTTTTCTCCGAATCGTTCGTGTGGCTCGTTCGCTCTTCACCCATTTCGAAGCGTAGTACCCGATGTATCCTTCCTCTTCCCGGCGCCAGAATACCCCGACGGGCTCAGGAACGGGGACCTTTTGCTGCTTTGCCCGGACTGTTCCGAGCAATTCATTGAGAAATCGTTTCGGTGACGTAAAATACACGTCTCCTCGGTTTGCCAGAAGCCCACCGTGATGATACTGTTTCATGAAGATTTGGTGACCACCCGGTATGGACGAATAACCGAAACGTCCACCACGGGCATCATTGTCGTCGATCAGTTCGGAGACCAGATTTGGAAGTTGCTGCAGAGGGTCGTTTACACCGGATGATAAATTATACACACCGGTCCAGCGGTCTGATGTTTCATGGCGGAAATTTCGAGTTTTCAACTGTTCAATAATTTGTTCTGTCATCTGTGCTAAGATGGATTTTTTGGTTCGGCTGACGAGCGTTCCTCATACAGGTCAGAGTACGCCTGATACACACGGTTAACAGGAATGTCGTGCGTTTTATGCTCGTTCTCCTGAAGTGAGCAAAGACGGTAGTCCGAAAAGAAGGGTGCATTTACCTTTACCTTTCCCACACCGAAAATGACAACAGATGGGGTCCCGACCAGATCGGCAATGTGTAAGGGAGAGGAGTCAATGGTCACTAATAGGGAGGCATTCTTGATGAGGTGGATCAGATTCGTCATCGGTGAGGTGGATGGAGACGGTTGGACCTGATTTGAGAAGGGACCGGCGATCTGATTGGCGGTCGTTCGTTCACCGGGTCCCCACGTTATACGAACGGGACGGTTCGTGTCATCGATGATACGTGATACAAGGGATTTGAAATTATCTTTTCCCCAGTCCTTTCTTGAACCGTAGCGACTCTTGCTGGACGTGGGGTGAATCAGGATGGGGTTTTTCGCTGAGAGATTCCGTATGGAGGTGGAAACCGGCGAAACAGCCTGAAAAACCGGAGTCAGGTCTGTTTTCTTCAGTGAATCAGGTTTCATGAACGACCTCACGAGCTGCAGGTACTTCAATAATCGTGGAAGGTCTCGCGGTAACCTGTTAATGGTCATGTCCTGCCATATGTAGTTGAATTCTTTCACGTTGGACGGGTGGTACCCGACTCGACGCCGGGTCCTGCAAAGTCGAGCCAGAACACCGCTTTTCAGGATTCCGTGACAGTCAAAGATCCAGTCAAACCACGTATTCCGGATGTCGTCAATCCGCTGAAAAATATTCGGTAAGTGGGAGGGCCAATCATGCAGTGGAATGGCGTGAATTCGGTCGAAATAGTCGGTGCAGGCAAGCACAGTTTCGACAGGAGGTTCAACGGCGCAATGTAGTGGTCCCTTATGTCCCCTGTTTAGAAGGAATGCCGCGGTTGGGAGTAATCGAATGGCGTCTCCAATTCCACCCAGTCTGATAAGAAGGATGGAGTCCTTCCGGCTTACTGTATCTGAACTGTTGTTCCGGACGACCGGTAGAACGGAATTTAATCGTTCGTGGGTCCGGTAAGCATCATTTATTCTACCTATTCGGACTGACGGGGTCATGGACAGAGAAACAAGGAAATGATACAAGAATCTATTGCGTCCAATTGTACCGTGTGCGTGTTTCTTTTTCAGGATATTTTATCATCCCTGGCAAGCATCAGGTTATGGTTGAATCTCGAGTTCATTGTTTGAACGGGGGATTGTTTTAAATATAATATGCCAACAATTATTGATGACTCCTGAAACATTCCTTCGTAAATAAGGTGGAAGGGGGGGGAGCTTCTATTGTATGATTTCAATTTACCTCGAAACGGAGCGTTAACACAATGCAGCCGGAAGACCTGTTGTATACTGAAACGCATGAATGGGTTCGTCAGGAGGATGATGTCCTCCGGATTGGGATTACCGACCATGCCGTAGAGGAATTGCAGGACCTTGTGTTTCTTGACCTGAAAGATCCGTCAACTCGGGTACAACAGGGAGAACCAATTGGTGAAGTCGAGTCGGTTAAAGCGGTTGCCGATCTTTATGCCCCGGTATCCGGAACAATTCAGGACGTAAATAGCACGGTGACGGAGGATCTGGATCTTCTGTTGGACGATCCGTACGACAAAGGCTGGTTGATCGTTCTTAATCCGTCCAACAGAAATGAGTTGGATGAACTGATGGACGCGGAAGCATACGGTCAGCACATTGCCGAAGCCTGACGAAATCCAGAAGGCGCCCCCTCAAAACAAGTCATCTCCTTTTACTTATTTTATCGTCATCCTTCATGTCATACCTGCCCCATACCGAACGTGAACTACAGGAAATGCTTTCGGACATTGGCGTAGCCTCTTTCGAGGAGCTCCTGCAGCCAATTCCCGAGGAGGTGCGTACGCATGATGAACTGGACATCCCGGAAGCGCTGTCCGAGCAGGAGTTGTTAAAGCACCTTCGAGATATTGCAACAAAGAATCAGGATCTATCGGAGTTTACCTCCTTCCTGGGTGGGGGTATGTATCAGCATTACGTGCCAGCGCTGGTGGAGGAATTGACCTTCCGAAATGAATTTTACACGACGTATACCCCATATCAGGCAGAAGCCTCGCAGGGCATACTCCAGGTTTTTTTCGAGTATCAAACGTTGATCTGTGAATTAACCGGTATGGAGGTTAGCAACGCCTCGCACTATGACGGCCCGACGTCTCTGGCGGAAGCGATTTTGATGGTGGCCGGTACAGAACAAGGCACGGTGCTTCTGCCGGAGTACCTGAACCCGGAGTATCGCCGGGTTGTGGAGACCTATCTGCAGTTCCACGAACTTGAGTTACGGACAATTCCCTCATCGTCCGGGACAATTGATACGGATGCATTACGGGATCAAATGGCGGACGATGTGGAAGCGGTGGTCGTACAACACCCTAATTTCCTGGGGCATCTCGAACCGGTGAACGGGATCGGAGAAGTCGTCGACAATCACAGTGCCAAACTAATCGGGGTTGTGGACCCCATTTCATCCGTGCTCCTGCGCCCGGCGGCGGAATGGGGGGCCGACGTGGCCGTGGGTGAAGGGCAATCCCTTGGTAACGATCTGAATTTTGGCGGGCCTACGTTCGGTTTTATCAGCACGCACGAGTCAAATCGGAGGAGTATACCGGGACGTCTTGTGGGAGAAACCGAAACTGAAGAGGGGGAAACCGCATATGTTCTCACGCTGCAGACACGAGAACAGCATATTCGCCGTGAGAAAGCCACCTCAAACATCTGTACCAATCAGGGATTAAATGCGCTGCAAGCAACCATTTGGATGTGTTCACTCGGCAAACAGGGAATGAAGGATGTCGCCAATCATTGTGTGCAGAAGTCTCATTATCTACAGGAAGCGCTTCTGAAAATCGATGGTCTGAAGGACCCATATCCGAACCGCTCGTTCTTTCGGGAATTCGTTCTTGATCTGCCCGTGCCCGTTTCGGATCTCAACCAACAGCTTCTGGAGTCAAACATGATCGGGGGCCTGAACCTTCAATCGGAATTGCCAGCCCTGGATCAACCATGGCTTCTGACGGCCACTGAATGGCATGATCGAGGGGATATTGATCAGTTTGTTAAGCTCGTGAAGTCCAATGTCAGTTGATCGAAGCAATACGTCCGAATCGAAAGACCTGAAAGAACCGCTTATTTTTCAACGAAGTCAGCCGGGACGGACTGCGGTCACCCCTCCTGAACTGGATGTGCCCGAGCGTCCACTGGATGCGTATATACCCGATAAGCATCTGCGTAAGGACGATCCGTCACTTCCCGAGGTGTCCGAACTTGATGTCGTCCGTCATTTCACAAGGCTCTCTCAGCAGAGTTTCAGTATTGACACGAATTTTTATCCGCTGGGATCGTGCACGATGAAGTACAACCCAAAAATAAATGAGAAAGTGGCGTCCATGTCCGCCTTCAAAACCCTGCATCCCTCCCAGCCGGACAAGACGGTTCAGGGCACACTTGAAGTGATGTATAAGCTGCAGGAATTTCTCGCGGAAATCTCAGGTATGGATTGTGTCACACTGAATCCAGCCGCCGGCGCCCATGGTGAACTCACGGGGTTGATGCTCATTAAGAAACGGCTTCAGTCGGAAGGGAAAACGGATCGGGATCTGATTCTTGTCCCCGACTCCGCTCACGGAACCAATCCCGCTTCGTGTACCCTCTGTGGTTTTGATACGGCGGAGATTACGTCGAACGAAGCCGGACGGATCAGTATTGAGAATCTGAAAGAACACCTGTCTGATCGACTTGCCGGTCTTATGGTGACAAACCCATCTACTCTCGGGCTATTCGAGGAGGATATTCTTGAGATCTGTGAGCTTGTACATGAAGCCGGTGGGTACGTCTACATGGACGGGGCAAACATGAATGCGATCATGGGAATTACGAAACCTGCTGATTTCGGTGTTGACGTCGTCCATTTTAACCTCCACAAGACGTTTTCTTCACCGCATGGGGGTGGAGGGCCGGGAAGTGGGCCCGTCGGAGCCAGAGCGGCATTTGAGCAGTTTCTACCCGTCCCGGTGGTTCGACACGACGAAGGAACGGATACGTATCGGTTGAGTGAGGACATTTCGAACTCAATTGGTAAAATCAAGGGATACCAGGGACATCCCGGAGTACATCTGAGAGCGTACAGTTATATTCGAGCGCACGGACGAAAGGGATTGGAAAACGTGAGTAAACGGGCCATACTGAATGCGAATTACCTCAAGGAAAACGTCAGGGAGCTCCTTCCGGTTGCTTACGAAGGGCACTGCATGCACGAATTCGTGCTAACCGGTCAACCACTTCGTGACCATGATCTGCGCACAATGGATGTTGCCAAGAGACTGTTGGATTATGGCATTCACCCGCCAACGATTTACTTTCCACTGATTGTCAAGGAAGCGCTGATGATTGAACCGCCGGAAACGGAATCCCGACAGACGATGGATCGGTTTGCGGATGTTCTGGCCGAGATCATGGAAGAAGTAAAAGAGTCTCCGGAAATGTTAAAGAACGCTCCGTTCAATCGTTACGTGCGCCGGCCGGACGAGGTTCAGGCGGCAAGGGAGCCCGTCCTCCGCTGGTCATCGGATGACGAGTGAAGGTGCGAGCAGGGGGCTGTTATGTGTTGGGCAGGGGGGACGAAATGAATTCCGACTGACAGGAGGAGCATAAATTGAACGTCATTTTCTTATAAATTTCATCCATTGCTTCCTGTTCTGAAAGTTCTTTCGCCTCGTCGATCGTTTCTTCCATCTGACCTTCCAGGTCTTCCGAAAGGTCCTCTTCCGTGATCTCAAGCGGATCATAGGCGGCTTTGACCTCGATGGTTACCTCGTAGCGGACATTGCTGTCAATCAAAAGCCCTTTTCCGCATCGATCACAGTGAATATCGAGTTCAGCATCGGATTCCGGCACACGCGTCTGATGGTTCATGTCCTTAGTTGTTTCTTGACCGGAGTGGTACGAACCTCACAGGTATCGAAGGGGGATCATACATCGAGTCGGGAAACATCCAGGGCGAACTGTTTGATAAATTGTCGGCGTGGTTTTACGGCGTCCCCCATAAGAATGTCAAACAATCGTTCCGCTTCGGCGGCATTTTCGACTTTCATTTTTTCCAGCACCCTTGTTTCCGGGTCCATAGTGGTTTCCCAGAGTTGCTGGGGGTTCATTTCTCCCAATCCTTTGTACCGCTGGATTGAAAGTCCCTGCTCCCCGATTTCCTGAATGGCTTCGAGCAATAAGGGCAACGAACGAACCGGAACCTCGTCCCCGTCGTTGCGAAGGACAAAAGGAGCATCTTCCACCGCGAGTTCCTGATCAAGCTCCTCCGGTTGCTGTTCGGTACCATAAAGATAGTGCTCCGGTTCGAACCCGAGGCTCTGCAATTGATCAGTGAGTTTCTGGATTTCCTTTTCCCCATGCAGTTCCGTGACCCGAACCTGATGGTCCCCTCCTTCCGGTTGAAAATCATCCCCGTGTAACGTGACCGGTTCTTTACCGGTTTCCTGTGCTACTTCCCTTAACACCTCCTGTACTTCGTCTTCGTTGAAGCAGAGGCGTTTGCCCAGGCAGGAATCGACCTGGTAGAGCGGATATTCTCCACGGTCTTCACCAAGCTCAAAATACCGCCGTGCGTCAATTCCTTTCTCCTGAATCTGTGCTCGAATGTCTTCGACGCCAGCAACGACGTCAACGAGTTCCTCAAGTTCTTCTCCTTCCAGTTTGAAATCGTCCGAACGCCGTTCAAAAACACATCCTTCGATACCCATGTCGATCAGGGCTGAACGCATCTCCTTTTCCGTGCGAATGTACCGTTCTTTGCTCCGGCGCTTGATGCGATAGAGCGGCGGACAGGCAATATAAACCCGTTCGTCGATCAGCAACTGCCGCATATGACGGAAAAAGAATGTGAGAAGCAGGGTTCGAATATGTGAACCGTCGACGTCCGCGTCCGTCATGATGATCACTTTTCCGTATCGGAGTTCCTCCA
>CAYXQY010000031.1:0-27393 GCA_964466525.1 uncultured Planctomycetia bacterium | reverse complement strand
TGCCGTCAGTGCATCCGAGGGGATTACGTAGTAATTGTTCATTTCAAATAGTAACTAAATGTTGTGATTTGAATATGTTTGACAAAGCTATTCGGCGTAACTCGTTTCGTCTCAAGGAGATAGAATGTAATTGAAATCTCTGGGCGATTGCGTCTTCTCGCCGATGCGCTTTCGGCATCGCCTGCGAATCCGCGCACTACGGAGATCAGAATTGCATTCTACTGACGAAGCGGGGGGGTTTTCAGCAGCCTCCAAGTGCGAGTGATGGTGGGATCTTTGCGGATGTGCTATCCCTGGATGGGAAGCGTTTGATCAGAACGTAATCGAGTAATTTCGGTAAGCTAACCCGCTCTCCACCGTTTTGTTTGGACCGTTTCGTCACGAACTGAGCACGGAAACTTACGGAGGATCAATCTCCTCTTATCCGCTTGAAATACGAGGGGGTCCCGGGAGGTGTTTCATTGAACTGTTCATCCCGGGTGGAATTAGTTGATGTAATGCCCTTACTGATTCGTTTTCGCACACGTTTTATCACGTAATCTACCGGGTCGTGTCAGGACGGTCCCCCGATTCGTGTTCAAGTGGTCGAACGACCGTTTGCTGTCGCTGACCAATCGTCTCTTTGTCTTCGTAACTGGTTGAAATGAATATTTTAATTGCTCCAAACGCGTTTAAGGGTTCGCTGTCCGCTCCCGAAGCAGCGGAGGTGATGTCGGAAGGGATAAGGATCATCAACGAACAGGTCACCGTTCGTAAGCTACCCGTTGCGGATGGAGGAGACGGGACGCTTGAGGCCTTTGTTGAATCCACCGCCGGTCGAAAATGCTCCGTGTCCGTGCTGGGGCCCCGACAGAACGAAGTGGAAGCGGAGCTGGGGTTTCTGGGCAACGAGAATACGGCCATCATTGAAATGGCCAACGCCTCCGGCCTGGTTCTACTGGACGAGGAGGATCAAAATCCAATGAAAACCACGACATACGGCACGGGTCAGCTGATTCGACATGCGATCGAACAGGGGTGTGACACCGTCATTGTTGGCATTGGCGGCAGTGCCACGGTGGATGGGGGCACCGGTATGGCCCGTGCGCTGGGTTATGAGTTTTACGACCAGAACGGTGATCAGCTCCCGCTTGGCGGTGGTGCGCTGGGGCAGCTCACGGAGATACACTCCGACCACGTGATGCCGGAACTAAGTCAGGTGGACATCTACGTTGCCTGTGACGTCGGAAATCCACTGACCGGACAGCGGGGCGCATCCCGTGTGTACGCTCCACAGAAGGGAGCAACGCCGGATCAGGTGGAAAAGCTCGAGGAGAACCTCCAGCATTTTCAGAGGGTGCTGAACGAACAACTTGGAGTAGACGTGTCCGACCTGGAAGGAGGTGGGGCCGCGGGTGGGCTTGGCGCCGGACTGTATGCTTTCTGTGACGCAGAACTGCAATCGGGGGTCGATCTTGTGTTTGACCGGATTGCGTTCGATGATGCGATCTCGAATACCGATCTTGTTCTGACGGGGGAAGGGGAGGTGGACCGATCAAGCCTTGAGGGAAAAGCCGCCGTTGAGGTGGCCCGTCGGTCGAAGGAGGCAAACGTGCACTGCCTTCTGGTGTGTGGTTCCGTGGATCGACAGGATCCGGAACTGATGAATGACCTGCGTGCCAGTGGGGTCACCGCCATTTTTTCGATATCGACCGGGCCCATGAGCTTACACGACAGCATGACCCAAACGGAACCACTGCTCAGAAATGCCACCGAGCAGATCGTCGCCGCTTTTCTTGCGGGACGGTCGAATTTTGCCAGACCCCGGACAGAAGGAGTTCCACTCGGGGAATGATTGATCCGGAACCATGCTCCCGGGTTGATCGGGAGCGGGTTCGGACTGTATCAGCGGGAAGCGGCAGGACCCGGGAAATTTGTTCTGCAGGATTCAGTGGTACCTGTTTCTCATGATACGTATTGGGGCCGTAGGTCTCAAAGTGGACAGAAATCATGCCTCTCCACTGGAGTTCATGATTTCTTCGTTCCGCTATGTCCTAAGACAATTCGGTCCCTATGAGTTTTTTTCAAGTAAAGCAAAATCATTCAGGCGAGGGATATTCGTCTCGTCTACCGTCCTTTTGGGACCTCCTGAAAAGGCTGATTCGAGATCGTTCAGCTATGTTCTTCATATGGATGCAGGAACTGGACCTGCGCTCCATGATGACTTCAGATATTCCTTCCCCAGGAACACAAACCCCCTGTTTCCTGGTGTAAAATCGCCCTTGACCGCCGTGGGCTGTAGGTGCGGTTCCAGGGGATACGGGTGTCCATCCGATCTGTTACCGTCCCATAAATCCGTCCGGTGTGAGGACTCCAGCGGAGCAGCGGGGCCACGTCTTAGACGAATCACTTTTCCTTACTGATGCCTCGGATCAGTTAGGTAGCCATTGGGTGAGCCGGTCCCACCTTCCTGTACAGCGGATTCCGGTTCGGTTCGTCCCGGGAAATGACGATAGCCGGGCCCGATCCTTGCACCGAAGAGCGTCGTTTTCGGATTGCTTGACTCTCAAATTTCAACTGCGTATAATACGTAAAAAAAATTTTTCCCCTGTCTCGATTGAGGGGGGCGTCAGAACATCCCATTGACCTTTTCCAGTCCTTTTTATTCAAACCTGGGCCGGACGGACGATGTTGTTTCAATTCTCAAACGCATTGCTGTTTCTGGTCGTGGGTATGGGTTTTGTCTTTGCCGTTCTCACCATTTCCCGGATACTTCGGCCGAACAAGCCCACGCCTGAAAAGCAAATCCCGTACGAGTGCGGGGAGGATCCGATAGGCTCCCCCTACATCCATTTCAACATCCGGTTTTACGTGATTGCATTGATGTTTTTGATCTTCGAAGTCGAGGTGGCCATGCTGTTTCCCTGGGGGGTTACGTTTCGGGAAAGCGGGGTCGTGGGGCTGGTCAAGATGCTTATTTTTGTATCTATTCTGCTATTCGGTCTTGTTTACGCATGGGGGAAAGGAGATCTGGAATGGGTCGGGTTACCGGAGAAACCGATGGATGAGCGGGAACAGAAAGGGTTGCTGGCAAAGGAAGTGAAGCAACAGGAGGGCATACTGACGGAAGAAGAGGGGCAGATCAAGGAGAGTTCCGGCGTGCGAATGGACACGACCGGCGATACATAACACAGAAACGGGTCAGATGGTAATACAGCAAATCACAAACTGGCTTGCCTCGAACCTCGCCGCTTTTGAGACCTCCGATCCCGTTATTCTGTACGGGATGGTGATGCTTGGTTTCTGTCTCGTGGTGCTCGGTTTTGTTGCCAACATCGCGGGGCTATCGACCTTTGTGGAACGGAAATTTTCTGCAGCCGTCCAGCAGCGGGTCGGGCCGAGCGAGATTCACATTCCCATTCCGTTCACGGACATGAAGTTCAGGCCATTCGGGGTCATTCAGTTTATCGCGGACGGCATCAAACTCATATCCAAAGAGGACATCATTCCGTCGGACGCCGATCGGCCGCTGTTCAAGTTGGCTCCGTTTATTGTGTTTGCCGGATCGTTTCCACTCTGGGCCGTGATTCCGATGGGGGAGGGCATGTACGCCGCCAACCTGAACATCGGACTGCTGTATCTGTTTGCCGTGGCCGGGGTGACGGTGATCGGTATCCTGCTGGCCGGATGGGCGTCTGGTAACAAGTGGTCCCTGTACGGTGCGATGCGGTCGGCTGCTCAGATCGTCTCGTACGAGTTGCCTTCGGGCATCATATTTCTCACCGTGGTGATGGCCCTTGGCTCTCTCAACATCAACACGATCATCGCCGAACAGAGCCGGAATGCCACGCCGTGGCTTTTCACCCAGCTGGGCCTGGATCTTCCCGGCGGAATGTTAAACTGGTTCGTCTTTCAGTATCCGCCGTTCACCATCATCATGTTTATTCTGTTCTTCGTGGCCGGCGTGGCGGAAGTGAACCGGGCGCCGTTTGACCTGCCGGAGTCCGAATCGGAGCTTGTGGCCGGGTTTCACACGGAGTATACGGGGATGCGGTTCGCGTTGTTTTTTCTGGCCGAATACACAAACATGTTTGTGATCGGTGTCATCACCAGCATTCTGTTTCTGGGGGGGTGGCAACCTCCTTATCCGGGCTATATTCTGCCGGGCGTCGTGGGACACAGCCTCGAAGGGTTTTTCTGGTTTACCGTTAAAGGGTACATATTTGTAATTCTCATGATGCTGATGCGCTGGACGCTTCCCCGATTTCGGGTGGATCAGCTGATGCACCTTGCCTGGAAAGTGATGATTCCCGTTTCGTTTATTAATCTTGCCGCGATCGGTCTCTGGATCAGTCTCGTCAATTAACGGGTGTAGAGTTGTGGATACGGGCCAGTACATACATGCACTGACGTTTTACTTCATGGCGGCAGTTATCCTGTCTTCAGGGGTCGTCGTGGCTCGGGCCCGGAACCTTGTCTATTCGGCCATCGGGTTACTGTTCACGTTTTTTGGCATTGCGGGGGTGTACGTCTTCGCCCACGCGGACTTCGTGGCCGGGGTACAGATCGTCGTGTACGTTGGGGGCAATCTGGTGCTTGTGATGTTCGGAATTATGCTGACGAGCCGTCGTGGGGGGGTAAATGTACCGAACGAAGTTACCGGAAGCTGGGCGGCACGGTTGATTCCGGTGGGGGTCACTCTGCTGTTACTTGTGGTTGTATTTTCGGTCAACTGGCAGGAGCGCTTTACCAGTCAGACGCAGAACGTAAACCTCTGGTCCTCGCACGATGCGGATGCCCCCCCGGCCGTATTGAAAGAAATGAGCAAGCAAGCGCAGGGAACGTCAGACGAGGAACGCGTTACGGAGCAGACGGAAGGAAGTGAAAACCCCGGGGATGCCGGGAGCGATGAATCCTCGGCCGACGTGGCGTCATGGGGCACGATTGACATGATCGGAGGGTCCATGATGAACAAGTATTTGCTTGCGTTCGAGGAAATATCCATGTTGTTGTTGGTCGCGTTACTCGGGGCGGTGTATCTCGCACGGCGGCCATCCAGGCAGGAGCTGGAGGAGGCACGAGAGGCGTTACGGGAGTTAGAGGAGGAAGCGGGCTGATATGTCAATCGCCGAACAGGTATTTCAGATATCGCTACAGCATTACCTGGTGCTTTCCGTGTTGCTGTTTGGCCTCGGTTTGCTGAACCTGACGTCCCGAAAAAACGCGATTGCCGTGCTAATGGGCGTGGAGCTGGTGCTGAATTCGGCAAACATCAACCTGATTGCGTTTGCGCGGTACAGCGAGCAGTGGTGGGAAGGACATACGATGGTTGTGTTTGTCATCGTTCTTGCCGCGGCGGAGGCGGCGGTAGCGCTTGCTATTGTGCTTCAGATCTATCGTCGATTTAAGGAGGTCGACGTAGATGAGACGGATCATTTGCGTGGGTGATTTATTATAGACGTGCTTTTACGAAGCTACGTGTTACAGGCATTTCCGGATGTGACGGATGAACATACTGGTAAGTGAGTACTGGACAATCTGGTTGCTGGTTCTGTGGTTGGCCCCCCTGATGGGGTTCGCCATCCAGATGGCCGTTGGACCGTACCTGCCGCGGGACGGCGACTGGGTATCCATCGGTGGCATCGGGATTTCCTTTGTGATTTCCCTCCTTCTGTTCGGGGGCATGCTCCAGAAAAAGGGCGGTCTTCAGGAACCAAAAACGACGTCCTGGGTCTGGGTACCGGCGGAGATCACCACCGCGATTTCGACACCGGAAGCGACTTCGCCGGCGGATGCTCCGTCCGAGGCCGCGGAGCAGAAAAACGGGGGCGACGCTCCTTCAGCCACGTCCGACCGCCGGCCCGATCATCGGGCGGCTCTTCCGAGCATCGAGCTCGGGTTTTACCTGGACAACCTGGCGATACTTCTTCTGCTCGTGGTTACCGGCGTTTCGTTTCTCGTGCACGTTTATTCCGTGGGGTACATGCACGGAGATCCAAAGTACCACCGATTCTTTGCCTTTTTGAACCTGTTTTCCTTCTCGATGCTCGGGCTGGTACTGGTGGATAACCTGATCGGTTTATATATTTTCTGGGAGCTTGTGGGGGTTTCCTCCTACCTTCTGATCGGGTTCTGGTACGACAACGAGGATCTGGGGCCGGCGAAAGCAAGTATTAAGGCGTTTTTAACCACCAGGGTGGGGGATATCGGCATGTTCATCGGCATTCTTCTTGTGATCTTTCACCTCGGAGTGCTGGATTACCAGGGACTGTTTGAGGCCGTACGAAACGGAGGGGCGGCCGGCGGGTTCGGAACACACGGTCTCTGGACGCTCGCGGGTGTAATGCTGTTTCTGGGGGCGGTCGGGAAGTCGGCGCAGTTTCCCCTGCATATCTGGTTGCCGGATGCCATGGAAGGGCCGACGCCGGTGTCGGCACTTATTCATGCAGCGACGATGGTTGCCGCCGGCGTGTACATGGTGGCCCGGCTCTTTCCGTTCTTTACGTCCGAAGCGCTTCTCGTCATTGCCGTGGTGGGCGGGTTTACCGCAATGTTTGCAGCGACGATGGCACTCGTGGCCGACGACATCAAGCAGGTCCTTGCGTATTCGACCATTAGCCAGCTCGGTTACATGGTTCTTGCCCTCGGCGTGGGGGCGTGGTTCGCCGGAGTCATCCACCTCTACACACACGCGTTTTTCAAGGCACTTCTTTTCCTGTGTTCCGGGAGTGTCATCCATGCCGTACATACAAATAACATGTGGAAGATGGGCGGGCTCCGGAAGGCCATGCCCTGGACCTTTGCCACGATGTTGATCGCCTCGCTTTCGATCTCCGGGGTACCCCTGTTCAGCGGGTTCGTCAGTAAAGACAAGATACTGCACGAGACGCTTCTGTTTGGAATGGAGGGAAGCGCGGTGGGGCTTCTGGGGGGAACGACCGGGGTACTGCTGGATTGGATACTTCCCATCTTTGCGTTTGGTGCTGCCGTCCTGACCGCGTTTTACATGTTCCGGCTGATGTTCCTGACGTTCACGGGCCAGCCACGGGATGAAGAGGCATACGAACACGCGCATGAGTCGCCGAATTCCATGGTGGTTCCGCTTGCTTCGCTGGCCGTTCTTTCCACGTTCCTGGTCGTCCAGTTTGTGCCGTTCTCCGGGCGTACGCATTATGACTCGTTCCTTGAGAAGCCGACCCGTGCTGACGCGTCCCGGCACGAATCAACTCATGCCGGGACGACTCCCCGGAGTAAAGTGGAACAGGTTTCCGTGGTGGAACAGGGACGGGCGATAAGCGGGCTGACCGTTGCCGGGACGCTACACGTTCAGGCGGCCGGTGTACCTGCTCCGGTTGCGGAGGCCGGGGCGGAAGGAGCGAGTACCCATGGGGACGAAACCGGACACGATGGACACGGTGCTCATGGAGCACATACAATCACGCTCGTGCTGTCAATTCTGATTGTCATCTGTGGGATCGGATTGGCGGCGTTGATGTACTGGCCGCCGGTTCGCCTGATTGCGCCGGGAGCGATCTCCAGGTTGACCTATCCGTTTTACATTTTGCTGGAGAGGGCATATTATTTTGACGAACTGTTTTATTATGGACTTGTTATTCCTTCCATTCAGTTTTCACGGTTCCTGGCAGGCGTAATTGATCTCCGGTTCATTGATGCCCTGGTGGATGGGGTTGGATACTTCACGGTGGGTTGTTCACGGTATTCCGGATGGTGGGATGACCACATCGTGGATCGGCTTGTGCTATCGACGGCCGATGGCGTGAGTTCGTCGGGGGATCTCATTCGCTCATCGCAGTCGGGGAACATACGCACATACATTGGTTTTATCGGTTTCGGGGTGCTTCTGCTTGCCGCTCTTCTCATCGGTTTCGGTGAGCTGGGGTGGGGCGCTGGAATTGTGAATGCCGGGACCTGGATTGGCAATCTGTTTCAAACAACGACCGGCGGGTTGTTCGTCATCGTCTCCGGCGTGCTGTTTCTGACGTTTCTGGGGAGTTTCGGTTCGGCGCTGTATAATTTCTGGTTCCGTTTTCATCGATAATCATGGACTCCTGGATACTTACGATCATGGTTTTTTTCCCGGTTCTGGGGATATTGCCCATTCTCCTGTTGCCGGGAGCCAGGCAGAAACTGATCAAGGGCATATCGCTCGTGTCCGTTTCGATTCCCCTTCTACTCGCACCGGTTCTCTGGTGGAAGTTCAACCTGGATCATCTCTGGTTTGGAGATAGCCAGCTTCAGGAGGCCGGCGAAGCGTTTCAGTTTGTCGTGAAGGTGCCGTGGATCGAGACCTTCGGCATCCATTATCACGTGGGGGTGGACGGACTTAGCGTTCCCCTCGTTATTCTCACCGCCCTGATATCGTTTGTTGCGGTGGTTGCTTCATTGAACATTGACGAAAACGTGAAGGGATATTTTTCGCTGTACCTGCTACTGCACGTGGGGATGATGGGGGTTTTTGTAGCGCTGGACCTGTTCCTATTTTACGTTTTCTGGGAATTGATGTTGCTCCCGATGTATTTCTTGATCGGGATCTGGGGGGGGGAGCGGAGACGATACGCCGCGATTAAATTCTTCCTGTATACGTTGTTTGGAAGTATTTTTCTCCTGCTTTTCGTTCTGATGGTGTATCAGAGCACCACCGCGAACATTAATCCGTTTTCCATCCCACAGCTGCTGATGATGGCCAGTGGAGAGGGACACATACTGGCCGGTTTCAGTCCCGCGGTGCGGAGCCTGGTGTTTCTCGGGTTGTTCGTCGCCTTTGCCATTAAGGTGCCTCTTTTCCCGTTTCATACTTGGCTCCCGGACGCACACGTTGAAGCGCCGACACCTATAAGCGTGATTCTTGCCGGAATTCTGCTCAAGATGGGGCTTTACGGCATTTTTCGAATGAACCTCGGGTTTTTCCCGGACCTTGTGGCCCAGTTCACGCTGCTGTTTGCGCTTCTCGGTATGATCAATATTGTATATGGTGGACTCTGTGCGCTTGCACAGGCGGATTTCAAAAAACTTGTGGCTTACTCAAGCATCAGCCACATGGGATACTGTCTGTTAGGGATTGCCTCGGGCGTAACCGTGGGCCTGACCGGTGCGCTATTCGTCATGATTGCCCACGGCATCGTGAGTCCCCTGATGTTTCTCAGTGTCGGGGTGGTGTACGATCGAACGCATCATCGTCAGATCGAGCAGTACGGTGGGCTGGCCGATGTCATGCCCACGTATTTCGGGTTTACGAGCATTACGTTTTTTGCCGCGCTGGGTCTTCCGGGTCTGATCAGTTTCGTTGGTGAGATTTTGAGCCTGATCGGAGGATTTCAGACGTATCCGATCATCACGTTGATTGCACTTTCCGGGGTTCTAATAGGGGCCGGTTATTGTCTGTGGACGATACAGCGCATTTTCCTTGGACCGGTAAACGAGAAGTACAGGGATCTGGAACCATTGACTCCACGGGAATACGTCTGTATGGTTCCACTCCTTGTGGTGACGGTGGTTTTCGGGGTGTATCCCGCACCGATCATTCATCTGATGAACAAAACCATAACGAACATCCAGCAGATCACCTTCTGATTCGAATGGTTTGGTTGCACGTGCGGTTCAGATACGCTCGGCATTGAGGTTCGATCAGTTACTGTTCAGTGAGATGGGTTCTTCATTTCCAAAACCGGATCAGATTGATCCCCAGATGATCCTCGAGGGACTTGGTTGGATCCGTCCCGAAATCACATTGACGCTGGGGGTTTTACTCGTCGTACTTGTGGATTTGATCTGTGATCTGAAGAACAAAAAATACTGTGCGTATACCGGAGTGGTGACGTTACTCGTTGCACTGGTTTTCACCATTCTGGACGCGACGCAGCTACCCGCCGGCCTTTCGGTATCACCAGCGGGGCTTGGGGGCACGGTAACCATCGACTCCTTCGCGCTGTTCCTGAAGGGTGTTTTCTTTATCTCGGCGATCACGGTCATTCTCTGTTCGCTCAGGCAGCGTGAAGTGCCGTTTCTCGGACAGGGGGAGTACTATTCTCTGATCCTTTCCATTGCGCTTGGCTCCGCGCTTCTCTCCCAATCCGCCACGCTGTTGATGATTTTTCTGAGTTTCGAATTCATCAGTATCCCACAATACGTGCTTGCCGGATCGATGAAAGGGGATCGGGATTCCGTCGAGGCGTCGCTGAAGTACGTGATTTATGGAAGCGTGGCGTCCGGAGCGATGCTGTTCGGGTTTTCGTTACTGTACGGGTTCACCGGAGGACAGCTGGACCTTGCCGGTATCCAAACGTATTTTGCCGGTGTCGGCGAGCTACCGGTGAGCGAACGCGTGGCACTGACTGCCATCGTCATTCTCGTACTTGCGGGGATGGGGTTCAAGATTTCCTCCGTTCCGTTTCACATGTGGAGTCCGGACGTGTATCAGGGGACCCCGACACCGGTGGTTGCTTTCTTTTCAATCGCTCCAAAAGCAGCCGGGCTCGCGTTTATGGTGCGGTTTTTCATCGGGGGATTCGGCGGGGTGCAACACCTGAACTGGCCGTTACTTCTCGGGGTAATGTCCGTGGCAAGTATGACCCTGGGCAATCTGGTGGCGGTGTGGCAGAGCAACATCAAACGACTGCTGGCGTATTCCAGTATCGCACATGCCGGATATATTCTGATTGGGGTGCTACTGATGTCTCGAGGGGGGGTGAAAAGCATGCTGTTCTACCTCGTGATTTATCTGGTCATGAACCTCGGCATGTTCGTTTCGGTGATTGCCCTGATTGACGCGACCGGAGAAGAAGAGATTTCTGCGTATCGAGGCCTGGGCTGGCGAATGCCCGTCATTGCCATTCCGATGGTCATTTTCCTTTTCTCACTCACCGGGCTACCACCGACGGCGGGGTTCTATGCAAAATTTGTCCTGTTCTCCGAGGGAGTAAGCGGGGGCTGGACCGGGTTGATTCTCATTGCTCTGTTAAACACTGTTGTTTCCCTGTACTACTACCTGAAAATTATACGGAACCTGTACCTGACGAAGCCGGACGAGCAGGAGCGGATGGAGCTTGAGTCCTCCCGTGTACTGCCGATGTACAGATATCTTTCTGTATTTTTTGCGGTTGTGACAGTCGGGTTCTTTCTTGTTCCCGGGCCGCTGATGGCACTTGCTGAAGTGGCGGCGAAATCCATTCTGTGACCCGGTTACACGTATCGGTACCGAATGGTTATATGCCGTTGTGGAAGAACCTCAAGCAGATCGCTCGGGAGGTGATTGATTCCGTTATCCACCTGTCGTTTCCCTGTAGAAAGCTTGAATTATACGCCGTAACGGGATAACATTGTTATTTCAAACAAACTCATAGCGGGTTATTTTTTTGGACAACGGGGACGTAGCTCAATCGGGAGAGCACCGCTTTTGCACGGCGGAGGTTACCGGTTCGATTCCGGTCGTCTCCATTACGTATTTTTCAGCAGCTGCTTACTTCCCCGGGGCAGGTTCATCTGTCAGTCACCCGGGTAATTTGTCAGATCGTTGTGCGGTCACTCCGGAGTGGTCATTTACCGATGTCTTTCCTGTCGTGACCTGCAAACCGGTGATATAGATCCGGGTGATCGGTATTTTTCTTCATTCTTTCTGAAAAACCATGAACCTTCGATCCTTCGACGACATCTGGTCCGATTCATTTCTCGACGAAGAACATGAGGAGGCAGATGATCTGTTTGAATCATTTCAGCTACGTCTGTTGAACGCCCTCAATGATGCTGTGCCGAATGATGCCAGCGTGCTATTCCAACTCGGAACAGTACTCACCAGAGCCGGTAAGCATAAAGAAGCTCTGGAAGTTGACCGGAAACTCGTGAATATTCGGCAGGAAGACCCGATCAGCCACTACAACCTTGCCTGCAGCTACTCCAACCTCGGAAAGACGGATCAGGCGCTTGATGCGCTTGAGGAAGCGTTCGAACTGGGGTACTGGGACCTGGAACACATGGAACAGGATCCGGACCTGGAAAACGTCAAAGATGATCCAAGATATCAGAAACTGGTCGAGGATCATTTTGAGATGGATCCGGAACTAAGCGATTTTATTTGAGGTAAATACCGTCAACGCAGGCATCCGGTCATGTTGCTTTTAAAGCAGGGGATTCGGGCGGAGGATGTCGGTACAGCTTCCCACTGAGCAACCATCATATACTGGTGTACTCCCGAAATATATTCATTCCTGAAACAACGGGCTCACCACAAAAAACGATCCGGTTCACTTACCACTGATCAGGCGGTGATTATTTCTCCGAAGATGCCTGGTTTATTGTTCTGTTGATGTGTAGGCCTCCCTGGCGTGATACGGCCATTGCTTCAGGGGAGATCGTCGATCGGCTCGTCCCAGTTAAGGAGGCCGAGAAGACCCCCGGCGAATCACGGGGAAAAGGGACGAGCTTCTATTGAAAAATCCGGACTTCGGGTATATGTTCTTCAGGTAAGGACTGGACCCCGTTCGGAATCATGTCGTAGAGCTCTTCGCAGTTGATGTTTTTCATGCGAATACAACCCATCGAACTCTTCGTGCCGATGGTGTCTTCCAGATCCGGATCAATTCCGTGAATCCCATAACCGGACAGGTTGATGCCGATCCACCGTGTGCCGAGGATATTCTCCGGATCGTCGTATGCGAGCACTTCCCCCGTCTCGGGGTGGGTCCACCGTGGTTTGGCGGACTTGTTCGTGACGACGTACGAACCGGTCGGGGTTTTTTCGGCCCCTCCTTTACCAACACCGACCTCGTAACTTTTCACGAAATAGAGGTCTCTGTAGAACACACTCAGGCGGGTGTCCTTGATATAAACCACCAGTGAGAGGCGGCCGGGAAAGATGACCAGCCGATCATCCGGACGCAATCGGGTAGCAATGTCGTCGGCATGCGTTCCGGTGACGGGCAATGAACGGTGGTTTGTGTAATTGATCCAGCCCATGCCCACGTTGAACGTTCGGGCGATATTACTGAGTACGTCCCCGCTCTGGACGGTATATGTTTCTGCGTCCAGATATGGATCACCGGATCGGAACACGGCATCCGCCGTTTCGTTTAATTTTTCATAAAGCTGCCGGCGTTCGTCCGTTCCGGATTCCGTCAGGTGCCGGAAACGAAGGGTTCTCCTCAGTAGTTTCTCCACAGGAGAGGGGTTGTTTCCAAGGGCGGACGGATACGCTTCCGCCACTTTTTTACCGACTTCCCCGTAGGGATCCAGATGCGCCGCCTGACGAAAAAACGACTCGCGTTTATCGAGGTCGGCCGTGTACGTTTTTCCGATTCGGTACAGCACCTCAGCTTTTCGTTGGGTCTCCGAATCCGGTCGAAGCTCAAGATACGTCTGAAACTTCGAGCGAGCTTTTTCCTGGTTTCCCACACGGGCGTACCCCCGGCCGAGCCAGTAGACGAGTTTGGGCTCGTACTTTTCTCGCTGATCTTCCGTCAAATCATTGAGGCGTTCTTCCAGGGATTCGACGGCGTGCCGAACCTGATCCGATTTCATCAGGTCCGACGCCTGATCTTCAATGTTGTCGAGGTCGATTTTTACATCGATCGTTTGCGTTTCGTCCGTATCGTTTTCGTTATTGTTGGTGTTGGTTTTGGTGTTGATTCGCACGGGAACCCAGTAATCGTGGTACCCGTATTCCCCGAGCAGGTTATAGCCCACGGTTGCGAGGAGGAGGATAAACAAGAAGGTGAAAAATTGTCTCATGGTCTCAAGGTGAAATCGAGATAAACGGGGTCGACTGACTTACAAAAGCGTTTTGATCCTGTGCGGATGAGCGTGCAAGAAACATGGAACAGTGCTCGTGGTAAAAATTTGCGTTTTTCACATCTCCATAGCGCCTTTCGACACCGGTTTCAGGTAGGTAATCCCACCTGTTTTCTTCAACGAACAATTGGCGAACTTCGTTCTTCGGTCGGTGTGTCTCGGTTCCGAAAGAGTGCGCGTTTCGGGATATCCTCTTCACAGAACGACCGAAAATAGAATGTATTATATATTCTGTTCGCTTCTTATTTAACCCGCACATATTTCGAGAGACGTAATCCCGGGGCAATCAAATCGGTATGTTTGTTTCACGGGGGTTTCTTTTATATAATTCTCTGATTGTTTTATTGAAGGGTGCTCATCACTGGATACAGGTGTATGTATTTCAGCTACACACTTACTTTTCAAGAAGGAGGTTCCTATGAGAATTGGTATTTTAAACGGTGGAGGGGATTCCCCGGGTATTAACGCGGCAATTCGTGCAATCGTTCGCCGTGCGGATCAGGACGACATCGACGTGGTTGGTTTTAAGAAAGGATGGCTCGGCATGCTCGAGAACCTGAACGAGGAACTGGCCGTCGATGACGTCAGTGGTATTTTACAGGAGGGCGGATCGATTCTCGGCTCCTCACGAACGAATCCATTTACGAAAGACGATGGACCGGAGCAGGTCAAAGATACGCTTGCCAGAAACAATCTGGATGCCCTGATCGCCATGGGGGGTGATGATACGCTGGGGGTGACGAAGCGACTCAATCAGGGGTATGACCTGGGCACAATCGGGATCCCTCAGACCATCGACAACGACGTAGCCGAAACGGAATTTTCCATCGGTTTCATCACCGCCATTCAAACCGTTACGGATGCGGTCGATAAACTACGGACCACGGCGTTTACCCATCATCGAGTCATGATACTGGAGGTCATGGGACGGGACGCCGGCTGGCTTGGCCTGATTGGTGGCATTGCCGGGGGCGCGGACAATGTACTGGTCCCCGAAGAAGAGTTTGCCGTGTCGGACATTAAAAAACGCATACAGAAGCGGAAGAAAGAGGGAAGAGACCACAGCGTGGTGGTGATTTCGGAAGGAGCCACGCCGAAGAACCGGGACGAGCAGGTGCTGCAGGAGTCGGAGACGGATGAGTTCGGTCACGCACGGCTCGGAGGCGTCGGGCATTACCTCGCCGACGAGCTGCGGGAGGTGCTGGACCTGCCTGTGCGTACGACCGTACTGGGGTATCTCCAGCGCGGAGGGAATACGGCACCGTTTGATCGCCTGCTTGCCACGCGGTTCGGCGTGAAGGCCGTTGAACTTGCAATTGACGGTGAATACGGCAAGATGACGGCGAAAAAGGGAGATGAAATTGTACCGGTACCGCTTGAGGATGCGCTTTCTCAGCAGAAACCCATCGAACCGCACATGCTCGAACTGGCGAATATCTTTTATTAACGATTGTTCGGGTGCCGTTTTACTCGCCATTGATTTGAGATTACATTTCAGGAGGATAACACAATGGCCAAGATCTACAGCGACGAGGAGATTGATTCGTCCATTCTCAACAAGAAAACCGTTGCGGTGCTCGGTTTCGGCAGTCAGGGGCATGCGCATGCGTTGAACCTTGACGAGAGTGGGGTTGATGTGATCGTTGGACTTCGGGAGGGTAGTGATTCCCGATCCGAAGCCGAAGAGCATGGATTAACCGTCATGACGCCCGGTGAGGCCGTTTCGAATGCGGACATCGTTGCGTCTCTGGTGCCGGATCAGGTTCAGGACGAGGTGTACGAAAACGACATCGAACCAAACCTCAAAGAAGGCGGAGCCCTCATGTACGCCCACGGGTTCTCCGTTCACTTCGAGGAAGTGGTGCCCCGTGAGGACCTGGACGTGTTCATGATTGCCCCAAAGGGTCCCGGTCACCTGGTTCGGGATGTGTACAAAGAAGGGGAGGGGGTTCCCGCTCTTCTTGCGGTGTACCAGGATGAATCCGGGGAAGCCCAGGAGATCGCAAAGGCGTACGGGTCGGGTATTGGCTCGGCACGTGCCGGACTGCTCGAGACGAGTTACAAAGAAGAGACGGAAACCGACCTCTTCGGGGAGCAAACGGCCCTCTGCGGCGGGATCGTGCACCTGATGCAGAATGCCTACGAAACCCTCACCGATGCCGGGTACCAGTCGGAAATTGCCTACTTTGAGATTATGCATGAGATGAAATTGATTGTCGACCTCATGTACGTCGGTGGGTTTTCCTGGATGCACCACTCCATCTCCGACACGGCCGAGTACGGATCCTATTCGGTGGGGCGGCATCTGTTTCCGGACGAACTACGGGAAAACATGGAAGAGGCCCTCGAAAACGTGCAGAGCGGAGAGTTTGCTGAGGAATGGCTGGAGGAAAATAGACAGGGCCGGCCAAACTACAGCAAGCTCAAACAGGAGTACCGTGACCTCGACATCGAGGAGGTCGGACATAAACTTCGCGCCCTCATGCCGTTTATCGACGAGAAACGCCCTCCCGACATGGAGGAGTAACCTCGAAACCGGTCATTTAAAACCCGGTTCACATCCCGGAGATCTGTACGGTGGATGTTCGTAAGCCGGATCCGGTCAGAACAAAATATTATTACGGATACCGGTTCTTCTGTAACGGTGCTCCGAGCAGTATGGGCAAGAATGAAGGAGACTGTCTATTGGTGTGGCCGTGTGGTATTACTCCGGGCAATTGTTCATTTCCGCCTGAAACCGGTCAAAATTACAGGTCCGCACGATCTGAATCACAGGCTTCCCCGAGGGTGTGAAACCATTCATTGGAGGGTTATGGTGTAGAATTCGTTTTTTCTGACGGGGTTGCCATGAACCGCTGTAAGAGGCAATTGCTACTTCCCGGCGAAAAGCGTACAATTCAGATTTGCCCGTACAATAGAATGAATTGAACTTGATCATTCATGACTGACGAGCACGATGATTCGACCGACCAAACTGATGCAGGCAAACATAGAAGTCACCGGTTAACGGGGACCCCGGGAGGGGAGGACTGGTCGAAGCGAGCGGGGGCCCGGGCGATGTTACGGGCCGTGGATTTTTCGGATGAGGACTTTTCGAAACCCCTCGTGACCGTCGGATGTCCGCAGACCAATATTACGCCCTGCAATACGCACATCGACGAACTGGGGGAGATCATGATGGAGACGGCCGAGGAACTTGATATGAAGCCGTTTTCCTTCGGTACACCGGTCGTGACGGACGGGGAGACGATGGGTATGGAGGGCATGAAATACTCGCTCGTTTCACGGGACCTGATCGCCGATTGCATCGAAATGATGCACGAGGCGTATACCGCGGACGGGCTTCTGACACTTTCGGGCTGCGATAAGACGATTCCCGGGGCACTGATGCCCATTGCCCGAAATAACAGCATTGGGTTAACACTGTACGGGGGCACAATTCGTGCCGGTCACCTCGAAGGGGAGGACCTGACCATCATCAGCGCCTTCGAAGCGGTCGGGGCGTACAGCAAGGGGGAGATCGACGCGGACGAGTTACATGAGATCGAGTGTCATTCCTGTCCGGGACCGGGGGCCTGCGGAGGAATGTTCACCGCCAACACCATGGCTTCCT
This sequence comes from uncultured Planctomycetia bacterium, assembly GCA_964466525.1. Lineage (GTDB taxonomy): Bacteria > Planctomycetota > MHYJ01 > CAYXQY01 > CAYXQY01 > CAYXQY01. The sequence continues at coordinate 10,001 of CAYXQY010000031.1, read as the reverse complement.
GTATCGAAGCAATGGGCATGAGTATTCCCGGGTCCGCCTCTCACACGGCGGTGGATGAGAACGACAACATCTCGGAGGAGAAACGGCAGGACTGTATTGACTCCGTCAGGGCGCTGCGGTATCTGTTGAACGAGGGGATCCGGGCGCAGGACATCATGACCCGTGAAGCGTTTGAAAATGCCATTACCGTTATGATGGCTCTTGGTGGATCAACCAATGCGGTCCTTCATCTCATGGCATTGGCGAACGAAGCCGGCGTGGACCTCGCCCTTGACGATTTTAACCGGATATCGTCCGAAGTTCCGCTGCTTGGAAACTTCTCGCCCTTCGGAAAATACGTGATGGCGGATCTCGATGCCCTTGGAGGCCTCCCGATGGTCATGAAAATGCTCCTGGAAGCCGGGCTGTTACACGGAGACTGTCTGACGGTCACCGGGAGGACGGTGGCGGAAAACGTGCGAGGGGCCCCGGACCGCCCCGAAAACCAGGATGTGATCTATCCCCTTGATGACCCGCTGGCTCCCCCTCGCAGGCATATTTCCGTCCTCAAGGGGAACCTCGCTCCGGACGGGGCGGTCATGAAGCTCGGAGGGCTGGACCTGGACCGCATGGTACGTCGGGCGAGGGTCTACGATAACGAGGAAGAAGCACTGGACGATATCATGGCAGGAGACATAACCGCGGACCATGCCATTATTATTCAGTACGAAGGTCCGGCCGGGGGACCCGGTATGCGAGAAATGCTTTCCGTGTCCGGTGCACTGGTCGGGGCCGGACTGGCGGAGGACGTTCCACTGATCACGGACGGTCGGTTTTCCGGGGGGAGCCACGGTATCCTTATCGGCCACGTGGCGCCGGAGGCGTTCAGAGGCGGACCGATCGCTCTCGTTAAAGACGGGGATAAGATTATACTGGACCCGGATAAGGCGACGCTGGACGTGGAACTGTCCGACGATGAACTGGAGAAACGTCGAGACGGCTGGGAAAAGCCGGATCCGGAATACGAACGGGGCGTTCTCGCGAAATATGCCCGGACCGTCTCCAGCTCGTCCATGGGAGCAATTACCTCCTGATCTCTGGTTCTTGCTGTATTTTGCTGTATATCCGGTGAGGAAAAATACGTCAATCTCAAGGAGGCGGGGATTGAACAAGCTATCGGCGGGCATCATCTGAATCGTGTTCATTTCCCCCCTCCTCCCTGATAACCTCGTTTAAAACGAACGAACTTTTGCAGTACCGACTGTTGTCGACCCGGAGGGACCTCGCTGCCGTCTCATCAAAAGGAACCGACTGAGAAGAAGTGAGAACCGGAGAGGGAGAAGGGTTCTCAGGTGGCGATTACGGACGGTGCTTCTTCATTTCACGGCGCATTTCCCGTTCGGCCTCCTTTTTCTTGATGTCATCGCGTTTGTCCTGTCTGTTGAGACGTTCGGAAAGGCCGATACGAACCTTCACGTACCCGTTTTGGAAATACAATTTCAGTGCATTGAGTGTGACCCCTTTGCGTGCTGTTGCACCGATAAGCCGTCGTATTTGATTTTTGTGCAGCAGCAGTTTTCGGGGTCGCTCCGGGTCGTGGTTGTGGAATTCGCTTGCGTGGGTGTATTTCGGAATGGTCATACCGTAAAGGAACGCTTCTTCCTCTTCCACTTTCGCGTAGGCTCCCTTGATGCTTCCGCGACCGTCGCGAAGAGATTTAACTTCCGTACCGGTTAGTTTGAGCCCGGCTTCGTATTCCTCTTCGATGTGAAAATTTTTGTACGCCTTGTGGTTTTTGAGGCTGGGCATAAGGGACAAGAGAACAAAGAGTTCGTTGGAAAGGAGAATCGAAGCCGTACCGGCCGGGGATGGAGTGCGGAAGAGAGGATTCGAACCTCCACGGGCACATTGCCCACTAGGTCCTGAACCTAGCGCGTCTGCCAGTTCCGCCACTTCCGCTTTGAATTATTATTATACCGAAGGCGAACAGGTTCTTCAAAAAAATATGTTCCGACACGATTCAATCAACCCCATCGAATATGGACGTAGTCCGTAAGGATGCTGGTACTCCGTTAACCGAAGCAGCCGGCGGGCTCACAGCGCGTTTGAAAACGGTGAAAACCCATTTTCTGGGAATGCTATACTTTCTTTGATAGCTGGAGCAGTTGACGGAATCAACAGGATGATAGCACAACATAAAAAATCAAAAGAGGGAGCCTCCGATTTATTTTCCGATACAGAACTCACTGAAAATGACGCCGAGGATGTCCTCGATGCCCACTTCACCCACAATTGCACCGAGTGCGTCCAGGGCATCGCGTAGATCCACCGCAATCAGTTCAAACGGCCGTCCCCGGTTCACGGCGGTACGTGCCCGTTCCAGATGGTCTTTTGCCTCTTTCATCCGTTCGATGTGCCGCATGTTCAATCGAAAGGTACCTCCACCGTCTAACAAACGTTCCAGCTGATATAGCATTTGCTGTTTTAGTTGATCGATCCCCGACTGTTCCTTTGCACTGGTATAAACCACCGGTTCCTCCAAATCATTCTTCCGGGTCCGGGTTCGAAGCACCTGTTTTTCATCTTCCGTCAATTGATCCATTTTTGACAGAACCTGGATGTGTCCGCTGTTCGGTGCATCAAACGGAAAGTCAGGAAACACCCCCTGATCAAGTACCGTCCTGGCCTCTTCGAGATGGAGAACCACATCGGCCCGAGAAGTGGCTTTCCGGGCTCGTTCGGTCATCTGTTGTTCCAGTGATTCGGATTCGGGTCCGGTTCCTTTGGATTTCACGACGCCGGCGGTGTCGAGAAGACGCACGGGTTGTTCGTCGAGAAGAACCGTGCCTTCGATCACGTCCCGGGTGGTGCCGGCGATTTCCGTCACGATCGAACGTTCCTCCTGGATGAGCTCGTTGAAAAGACTGGATTTTCCAACGTTCGGACGGCCGCAGAGCGCGCCGATTGTGTCTTCTCGTACCGGATTTTGTTCGCGGCCGGACCGTATGATGTTCTCCAGGCGCGTCCGGATCGGATCGAGGTACGACCGAATTTCATTCCTGTCGATGACGTCGATGTCCTGGTCGGCGAAGTCCAGGGCGGACTCGACGTACGCGCACAGGTGAGTTAACCGTTCTCGAAGGTCCTCGATCTTCTCCGACAGTTTCCCTTCGAGCTGGCCGAGCGCCATCTGTCGTTCTTCTTCGTTCCGGGCTTCGATCAGTGAGAGCACCGCCTCCGCCTGAGCGAGGTCGAGCTGACCGTTCAGGAACGCCCGTTCGGTAAATTCTCCGGGCTCGGCCAGTCGGGCGCCAAGCTCGTAACACTGTTCAATCAGCAGTTCAACCAGTGGTGTGGAGCCCGGAATGTGAAGTTCCGCCGTGTCCTCCCCCGTGTACGACCGGGGCTTTTGCATGACGAACAGGCTGCCGTCGAACGTGGCGGTGCGGGGTGTGTCCGTATGAACCGTAACGTCAATCGAATCGAAGGAATGTTGCTCCATCCACCCGCTCAGATCCCGGGTGACGAGGGATTGGATCAGTTCATTGGTGCGGGGACCACTCAATCGAACGACGGCCTGAAGGGACGAACCAGGGGGAGTGGATCGAGCGACGATCGTATCCACCGAATGAGTGGATGAATGTGAGGAGGTAACGTTCATGATTTCTACGACGAAATATACTGAAACGTCCACTCCACCGCCGTTCTCGGATCCCTGGCCCGTTTTACGTTCTGCAGGTCCGAATACGACGCCACGGCCGGTGCGTCGATCGCTGCGAGCGGGCGGGAGGCATTCAGCGCAAGGGCGATCTCGCTAAGGGTGCCAAACTTTCCGTCAATTGCGATAACCCCCTGTCCGGAGAGTACCACCGATACGTTTCGGGCGTCCCCCATGCCCGTGACAATCGGAACGTCCACGAACTCATTTGCGTCGGACGGGTTCCGCGTCGGAACAATTCCGATCGTTGTACCGTTTTCCTCCTTCGCGCCCCGGCAGGCGGCTCTCATGACGCCGCCCATGCCCCCACAGACAAGAACTGCGTCCCGCATGGCAATCCGCCTGCCGGTTTCACGGGCGATGTCGAGAACACGGTCCGGCGCCTTGCTTCCACCCACCACACTGATGCGGGGAGATCGGGCTTCGGTGCTCATGTGGTCAGTGCTCCTTCCGCCTGTGTGGGCGTTTCCTTGATGACACGTCGGGACGAAGAATGGTCTCGTTCGGAAAAGGACGGAACGGAATTGGTCTTGATGGACTGGGCGATACCGATGGCTACATACATCATGACCAGTGACGAACCTCCGTACGAAACAAACGGCAGTGTAATACCCGTGACGGGGGCCAGCCCGATGGTCATACCGATGTTAACAAATGATTGCAACGTCATGAAGCTGGCCAGTCCCACAAGGTACAGCCGACCGAACGGTTCCCGTGTGTAATAAGCAATTTTGAGTAACAAAAAAACCATAAGAAGATAGAGCAGGATAATTGTTCCGCCACCGATGAATCCTCCCTCCTCGCCGATCACCGTAAAGATAAAATCGTTGTGACGTTCCGGAACCAGCTTCGAGTAATTCTCTGAATACCGGCCAAAGCCCTTTCCGGTTATACCGCCACTTCCGATGGCGATCCGGGACCGGATCAGGTGATATCCTTCTTTCAGGGGGACTTTCTGGGGATTGATAAATCCGATGATTCGGTCCTTCTGATACGACTCCAATCCGTATTTATAAGCAAAGGGGATCAGCGCCAGGGTAACCAACACGGCTGTGATGAGATGTTTGGGGGAGGCACCGGCGGCCAGAAGGACAAGCAGAAACATCGGGCCGAAGAGAATGGCCGTTCCAAGGTTCGGTTCGACGAGAATCAAAAGTGTCGGAAGGATCGCAATAAACAGTGGGGGAATAAGCTGGAGGAGTTGTTCGAGGTTCTTCTTGTACATCAGGTATCTTGCAAGAGCAATGACCGTCCCGATTTTCGCCACTTCCGACGGTTGAAGATTGACGATACCGAGAGGAATCCATCGTTGTGAGCCACGGTGGGCGATTCCCACGGGAGTCAGCACGACGACAAGCAGAAAAATGGACAGGCCATATCCCCACCAGGCGTATTTCTTGAGATATAGGTAGTTGCCGCAGGAAACCACGAGCATACAGAGCAGTCCCAGCAGCATAAAGGCGAACTGCCGGACGGGATAACTGGTAAGGAAAGCACGTGTGGAGCCGAAGTCAATGCCCGTAACGCTCCAGATCGTGACAATACCCATGCAGTTCAGCCCGGCAAGGGCGGCGACCAGCGGCCATTCAATTTTCTTCAGACGTTCAATGTGAATCATTGGTCTCCGGACGTATTTTTCTCCTCCGGCGTTACCGTCGAGGACGAACGTTTACCATCCAGTTCAATCTTGTTCAGGAACGTCCCCATCAACGGGGCCGCATGCATTCCGCCTCCTTCCCCGTGTTCGTAAATCACGGCGAACGCTATTTCGGGATCCTCGTACGGGGCGAATCCGACGAACCATGCATGGGGTTTCTGGTCTCCTCCAACCTCAGCGGTGGACGTTTTTCCCGCCACCTGATACCCGAGTTCATCCGAACGAAGGGAGGGGGCCGGTCGGTAGGCCGTCCCCTCCCGTTCGTTCACCACGCCGTACATGCCTTTACGAATAACCTGCAGTGTTTCCGGGTCAATGTCCATAGGGTTTGTCGCCCGATCGGGTGCCGGTTTCTCGAGAATCGTCGGACGCCTGTACGGATTTCCCGTGGCGACGAACGAGACGAACCGCGTAAGCTGTAACGGGGTCACAAGCAGACGTCCCTGTCCGATGGAAGCATTAATGATTCCGCGACGTCTGAACAACGAACCGCTTTGCTCGCCGGGCAATTCGATGCCGGTTTCCTCCGAAAACCCGAACCGTTTCGTCCACTCAAGCAGTGCCGACGCACCGAGGCGTTTGCCCAGCTTGTAAAAATAGATATTACAGGAATGCTTGAGGGCCTGTGGTAGCGTTAGGGAACCATGTCCGCTTTTTGTCTGGTCGTAAATCCAGCACTCCCATGTGGTGTCGCCCTGCTGGAATTGTCCCGTACACTGAAACGTATTTGATCCGGAAATGGTTCCGGATTCAATGCCGGCAATGGAGACGAGGGTCTTGAACGCTGAACCGGGCGGGTACTGTCCGGCGATGGCCCGGTTCAGCAGCGGTCTGGACGGGTTCCGCAGGAGGTCCGATACCGCCTTTGAGGTCACCGGGGGAACGAGACGGTTCGGATCAAAATCAGGACTTGACGCCATGACACGGACCTCGTACGTATCCGGATCCAGAATCACCATCGCTCCACTGATGTCGCTGAGGATTTTGTTTGCCGTACGCTGCCAGTCCGCGTCCAAGGTTAAGCGGAGGGTTTTCCCGTTCTCAGGAGGAATATGTCGGTGCTGAGCAGACGTGCCCGACACGAGGTCCCGTTCAATGAGTTGAAGTCCGGGGATCCCACGCAGATACATGTCGAACTGATCCTCCAGTCCCGTCCGACCGATATACCCCTGCAGGAACGAACCTCGCCACTCAAGACGCCTGAGCTGATTCGAGTTCAGATGACCGCCGAGATGCTTCTTAAAATAGTTCTCTTTCATCCAGGCGTACTCACTCATGCCCTGAATCTCACTTTTTCGATCCAGTTTGGATACGTATCCGGTAATGTGTCCCATGCTCAGGGGAAGGGGATATTGACGGGCCGGACGACTCCGTACATGGGTCCCTTTGAACTTCTTACGTTCGGTAAGAATCTCGCCCGCTTCACGGAAGGACAGATACCTCAGCAGCCGGTGCGGGCTTTTCCGTGCGCTCTGACGACGCCGGTTCCGTTCTCTCCGGGTATCGCCCCCTTTCGCGTACCGGTCAATCTTGTCGAGAATTTCGCTGTACCGCTCGGCCAGCGACTGTTCCGACGTATCCGTCAGGGAGGAAATCTGTGTAAAAAGCAACTCCTGATCTTCGATGTAGTCCGGAATAACGAACAGGTTATACTGCCGTAGATTGCGTGCCAGAACGGTTCCGTCCCGGCTCGTGATTTTTCCGCGGAGCGGCCGGAGCATTTCAACTTCGGTAATGGTGTCCTGACTGCGGTCGAAATAATACGAGTGGTCGATAATCTGAACGTGCACCAGTTGACCGAGAAGCGCCAGAAAGAACACGCTCAGAATCGTGAAGATGGCAATTGTTCGTGTTCTAAACATCAGCAGCGTGGGTGGGGAATCGATGAGGTCGACCGGAGTGAACCGTTGTCCGTACATTATAAAAGAGATCACGAGACATGCCCGAAGCACCCATAATCTGTTCGAATAGAACGATCAGGCGACGTATCCCGTACAGGAAAAACGAACCATCTGTTCAGGTCGATCCGTGATGCGTCCCGCCGTCAGTAGTGGTAGAAACCAAATTCCGTTTCATAGTGGACCATCGGTTTCAGAAGTGCGATTCCGAGGACCCCGGAGTAAATCGCGGTACCCGCCGAGAACTGCAGCATCTCCGTTATAGAAAAATTTGCTCCGAGCAGGAAAAAACCGAACCCGTACAGGAGGTTGACCGTCAACTCAAACACGATACACACCACGAGAAGGGTCATGACATGATCTCGAAACAGGTAGTCCCGAAGCGTGCAGAGAAGAAATGCCGCAATCAGAAACAGTACGCCGTACGTGCCAAAAGGGGTAACGGAAAACAGGTCCTTCAGCAAACCGGCCGTCCAGGCGTGAAACGTCACCCCGTCGGAACGGGCCTCCAACCCCCAGAAAACGGGAAGGACGTACACGAGCTCGGGCCGCACCGGACCAAATGAAAACCGATGGCTCAGCGTGGCTTCAAAAATGACGCAAAGAATTGCAATCGCGTATAACGTGCCGTATCGGGGACGGTTCATCGTTTCCCGGGGTTCCTGCTGCGTGTTCCTCTTGGACGAAGCACCATCAGGTTGCGTATTTTTTGAATGTGTACCGAAGGTCGCACACGAATCTTCAAAAACTGACCGTACTGATCCGACACCTCCTGGACCTTGCCGACGAGCAGCCCGCGTGGCATGGGCGTGCCGCGCCCGCCGGCTGAAATGACGTCCCACCCGTTCTCAACGGAAACGCTGGACAGGATGTGGTTCAGGTCGAGCGATCGGGAGCCGTTTCCCTGCAGAATGCCGGTTCGACGGCTTAAAAACACTTTGGGCCGGTCGTATTCCTCGTTGTCACGGGACAGGTTTGCCTCCGGCGGGAGGACCAGGACACGCAAGGAAAAGTCTGGATCGGTGATCAGCTGAATCCGGCTCGTCCGTCGTCCGACCTCGTGGGTCCGCCCAATGAGCTGACGGCCGTACGTCACCGCAAGACCATTCACAATCTTCGGTTTTGATCCGGTGTTGCCGAACCCGCGGTCGATCTGGATGGTACGACGCCATGGGTTTGTTTCTCCGATTGAGAGGATTTCCGTAATATAGATGTACGGAAGCCGGCTGACGTCCAGGCGCCGAAGCTCCTCCTGCATGTTTAACATGCTGCGGAGGTTCATGATCTCCAGACGGGACTTGATCAGTTCCGCGCGGAGGTCCTGATCTCCCCCGGAATTTCCCTCCCGTATATCACCCGTCGATCGGGGGTCCGGTTCCGTTTTCCGGATGGCCACGGCGGAGGAAGAAAGCGGGGCGAATAACGACGACAAAAACTGCCGGACCGGAGCGATTGCCGTGTCGGGAACCAGCACAACGGACAGGGTGAACAGTAAAAAGAACAGGTTGTAGTAAAGGTACGAGGGACTGGTATCAGTGGGTTGTTTTTCCTGGTTTATGGGTCTTCTCCCGGTCTGACGATGTATGAATGCGAAGCCGAATCGAAAATGCTCCGGTCCATATTGATACGAAACGGCTCCCTTCAAGACCATGAATTAAAACGTTTCAAATAGATACGTATTATACGTTGAAACCCGGAGAATGTAAATTGCTGTGATGGACTGTCTGCAGCTCATCGGTTCCTGTATGGGTCGTCTATCCGAGCAGTTTTTCAGAACAATTTCAGTGGAAATCGGGACGGGCGGTTGATTCGAGTTGCAAAGCGTATAACGGATCTCGAGGGAGGTTCGGGAAGGGGGGGGGCAGATCGTTCTGCGAACACCCCCCGGGCCCTCCACGACAAATTGATTCCCAATCGATTTTTACCCGTTTTTTCGAAGACAATTCGGCTCCTGCCGGTGCCCTTCGATAGGAGGAAAATCCCCGGGTACAAAGAACGTACGAAGCAACTGATGGGAGAACCGGACACCGTGAGATGATCGAGGGCGGGCCGGACCGTGATTTTGCGGGTTTGGTTGTGCAGAGGCGGCAGTAACCGAGCATCATAAATAGAGGGGTTTGGCAGACACCATACACACAGATCTGGGACCGTTGAATCAAGGAGCAAACCTCAATGCCGCTCCGCCGGAGCTCAAAAATTTATTCGTTCCCACTTTCTAAGACGATTCGGCTCCTCCCGGAGCCTTTCGAGCCAGAGAGTTCTGCGGGCCGGAGAACGTGCGATTGATTGAAGGGGATCAGAATTTCACCGGCCTGTTCACGTTGGTGGTTGCTTTCCGGGCGAATGGGAACAGAGGGTCCGGGACGTTATCCGGGACCCGGAAAAAATCATTGTCTGACCCCTGAACCGCAAAGGGCCATCGCAAACGTCGGATGGTTCGTCGAACCTCACGTGACGAACTGTGTGTTCCTCGGGACCCATTTCAGCAGACGCTGCTCCCCCATCCGACCGGTAACCGCCCCGGCGACCCCGGCCCGTTATGAGGGCTCCGGAGGAGCCCAATCGTCTTAGAAACCGGCGGGTTCTTCAACCCCCGAGCTCCAGCGGAGCGGAATGCTCGATGATTCGGTAGAAACCAGTTTGAAGAGCCAAAAATGATATCCGACGTATTCAACCTGTGATGTCGCCGCCCACGCCGTTGAATCAAGGTGGAAGCAACCCATACCGCTCCGCAGGAGCTTGTTATATA
>CAYXQY010000030.1:0-27935 GCA_964466525.1 uncultured Planctomycetia bacterium | reverse complement strand
GAAGGGTGGCCGAGGGGTTTCGAACCCCCGTCCTCGTGGACCACAACCACGCGCTCTTGCCCCTGAGCTACGGCCACCATGTACTGATTCAATTATTCATGCTCCATAATTGTACCGAACATTACCGGACCGGTCAACCACCGGTATATTTCTTTCCGGCGACATGGCAATCTTCTTCAGAAATCGGAAGAGGGTCCCACATCTCCTCATCTCGATTCTTAAATATCTGTGAACGGATTTCGGGGCATCTCGTTCCCCCCAGATCCCGGAAGAATAATTTGCTCCCCACGTAATGGGCCGTGGCCCCTCTACTGACAGGAGTGAAGGCTGTTCCTGATTGCTGCTGGCAGGTAGTTTCTTCATCAAAAGCAGGTTCAGGTATTCGGTTGGATTACACCCGCTCACTCCAGTCCGCGAGATTGTCCTTCAGCTTCTCCAGTTCATTACGGAGTTCCTTCCGCTTGTCACGTTCTCGTTGAACCACTTCCTCCGGGGCATTCTCCACGAATTGCTGATTTTCAAGTTTTTGTTCAACCTGCTCAAGGTGTTCGCTCGTGTCCTCCACCTTTTTCTCCAGGCGTTCTACTTCATCCCTCGGATTCAGCACGTCTTCAAGCGGGACGAACCCCTCGATGTCTTCCCGAACGAACGTCGCGGAGCGAGGCGGTTTCTCAAGGTCAACGCCCACTTCCACGGAGTTCAGGTTCGCAGCTTCACGAATCAGATCATGGTTCCGGAGAAGGCGCTCGGTCATTTGCTCCGTGCCCGGTGCAAGAAACGCGTCCAGAGACTGATCGGGGGAAACATTCATCTTGTTTCGGATCGACCGAACCCCACTCACCACGTGCTGAGTAACCTCGACGTCACGCTCCAGGTTTTCGTCAATTCGATCTTCGTTTACCTCCGGGTACGAGGCATTGATGATGGCTGGTGAGATCTCATCTTCCTGAACCTCCTTTAACTTCTGCCAGAGTTCCTCCGTGACAAACGGCATCACGGGATGCAGAAGTTTTAAAAGGTTCTGAAATAGCACGTTCAATACGGTAAGAACCGTTTCACGATCATCCGGATCATCTCCTTCCAGACGAGGCTTTGCCCATTCAAGGTACCAGTCACAAACATCATCCCAGAAATGGTGATAAAATATATGAGCGATGTCCGAAAACTGGTACTCGTCGAGGGCCTCCCGAAGTTCTCGACGACAGCGATGATGGCAGCTTAAAATCCAGCGGTCTTCGTTTTTCAGTCGATCGGCGGAGGGGAGTTCAGAGGAGAGTGTCTCGTCCTCCTCCACGTGCATGTAGAACAGTCGGAACGCATTCCAGATCTTCGTGACGAGGTTTCGGCTTTCTTCGATCTTGTCCGGGCTGAAACGGATGTCCTGCTTGCCGGTGGTCATGTGTACCAGTCCGAACCGGGTGGCGTCCGCTCCCACGTCTTCGACCAGCTCAATCGGATCGATCCCCGTTCCGAGAGATTTACTCATTCGTTTGCCGTCCGGGGTCAGAATTGTGGGGTTAATGTACACGTCTTCAAACGGCTCCGTATTCAGAAACTCCAGGCTGGTAATCACCATTCGGGCAACCCAGAGATAGATAATATCCCGGGCGGTCACCAGGACGTCCGTTGGAAAAAACGTCTCCAGGTCCCTCGATTGATCCGGCCAGCCCAGTGTGGCGAACGGCCATAGAGCAGAACTGAACCAGGTATCAAGAACATCGGTTTCCTGTTCGAACGAACCATGGCCGCATTGCGCGCAGTTCTGGTCGGGCTGTCCTACCGACGCCGTGTGCTCCCCACAGGACTGGCAGTACCAGACCGGGATCTGGTGGCCCCACCATAGCTGACGGGAAATACACCAGTCACGGGAATTTTCAAGCCAATCCACGTATACGTCCTGCCAGCGTTCCGGTACGAACTCCGGAACGCCGTCCTCCGCGGATTCGATGGCCTTCTCGGCAAGGGGTTCCATCTTTACGAACCACTGATTGGACAGGTACGGTTCCAGCACCGAGTCACACCGATAGCAGACGGATTGACTGAGTTCGTATTCTTCCGTTTTCTCCAGGATGCTCTTTTTCTCAAGGGTATTCACCACGGCCTGTCGACATTCAAAACGGTTCATGCCCGCAAAAGGCTGTCCCGCCGCTTCCGTCATTCGTCCTTCTTCGTCGATCACCTGAATTACCTCCAGGTCGTTTCGCCGACCGCATTCGTAGTCGTTCTCGTCGTGTGCGGGCGTGACTTTCACCGCTCCGGTTCCGAATGACGAATCGACAAAATGATCGGAAATAATTGGAATTTCACGCTCCTGAAGGGGAAGAATGGCCGTTTTTCCGTGATAGGACGTATACCGTTCGTCGTCCGGGTGCACGGCCACGGCCGTGTCGCCGAGCATGGTTTCCGGCCGGGTTGTGGCGACCGGAATATGAGCGTCTTCCCCTTTAATCGGATACTTCATGTACCACAGGTGACCGTCGACCTCCTGGTGTTCCACTTCCAGGTCGGACAGGCTGGTTCCGCAGCGAACGCACCAGTTAATAATGTATTTTCCCTGGTAGATCAGTCCGCGATCGTAAAGCCGGACGAACGCCTCGTTGATGGCCCTGACGTAATCCGGATCCATCGTAAAACGCTGACGGCTCCAGTCACAGGACGCACCGAGTCGCTTCAGTTGATCCGTAATGCGACCCTCGTACTCGTCCTTCCATTCCCAAACTCGTTCGATGAACTGTTCTCGATCTACTTCGTCCATCGAATACCCTTCTTCCCGCATCCGTTTCTCAACCACGTTCTGTGTCGCAATGCCGGCGTGGTCCGTGCCCGGAATCCACAGCGCTTCCTTTCCCATCATCCGGTTGGCCCGGACCAGAACATCCTGCAGGGTGCTGTTTACGGCATGGCCCATGTGCAGTTCCCCCGTGACGTTGGGTGGGGGAATAGCAACGACGAACGTGTCCCGCTTCGGATCCGCGGTGGCACGAAAATCACCTCGATTCTGCCAGAAATCGTACAGCCTTTCCTCGGATTCCTTAAAATCGTATCGGTTCTCCATTTCCTGATTATCGGACATTTTTGTCAGTTTGAGTCAGTTCTGTAATAGATCATGCCAGTGACGAAAACATCATTCCGCATAGTCCAGCATTCGGCTAATTTCATCGCGCATGTCCTGCCGCTCCACAATCCGATCCAGAAATCCGTGTTCGAGCAGAAACTCCGATCGCTGAAATCCCTCCGGCAACTCTTCCTGAATGGTCTGTTTAATTACCCGTGGACCGGTAAATCCAATCAGTGCTCCGGGCTCGGCAATGATCAGGTCGCCAAGCGACGCGAATGACGCCAGCACCCCCGCCATCGTCGCGTTGGTCAGGACGGAGATGAACATGTTGCCGCTTTCGTCGTACCGGGCGGCGGCGGCACTGGTTTTGGCCATCTGCATCAGGGAAATCGCTCCTTCATACATCCGGGCTCCTCCACCGGACCCGGACACCATGACGAACGGAAGGTTTTCTTCTTTTGCCAGTTCAAAACTGCGAGTTACTTTTTCCCCGACCACCGATCCCATCGATCCCATGATAAAATTTCGATCCGTTACCCCAAACATCACCTCCCGGCCCTTCACGGTCCCCCGACCGGTGATGATGGCCTCCTTCATGCCTGTTTTCTCCTGTGCTTCTTCCAGTTTCTCCCTGTACGTCTTCCGTGCTTCGAAATTCAGGGGATCCACCGACTCAAGATCTCCCCATGTTTCCTCAAAAGATCCATCGTCTAACAGGAGGTCAATGCGCTCCTCGGCGGTGAGGGGGAAGTGGTAACCACACTCGGGACAGGTCTTGTCCTTCTGCTCCACCTCCTTGTTGTACACCATGTTCTCACACTCGTCACAGGTTTGCCACAGCCCCTCCGGAACGTCCCGCCGCTCGTCGTTCCCGAACACAAATTTTTTGATGTCGTCCCAGGTAGACATACCAGTTCCACAAACAGTTCAAATGTATTACTATTGTTGACAGCCATTTATAAAATTCAAGGCCTCACATCTGAACGAAAACCCGGATGATCGGAGCATAAGTTGACAGGGGCCGTGGCATTGTTCGGGCCGCTCAGGAAGCTGTGGGAACCAGCCACAAAAAAAGTGAGGCGCACATCCGGAAACGTGGGACGTCACCAGTCCTTATGAATAGCACCGCCGGGGTGTCTCAAAAATATTACTCATGGAGAAGTGTACGTTTCGCCAGCCCCTACTATTGTCTTCAAAAGAAAAAAAAGAATCCGGACGAGGTTCGTCATCCGAACCTCGTCCGGGAATCGTGGAGCCGGTCCGAACTATTTATTCGTATTTTACGCTGCACCCCCAGGGCTTCACTTTCTGAGGGGACACCTCTTCACCGTTCACGATCTGCCGGACGGCATTGACGACGTAATTTTCCTTCTTTTTCACCGGAATCTCACCGTCCGGATCGTCATCAAATGCACCCTGGTATCGAAGGATCCCTTCCGAGTCGATCACGTACATGTGTGGAGTGGTTTTTGCGTTGTACATGTGTCCCACTTTACCGGACTTATCCATGAGTGCCGTTGATTGTACGCCGTGTTCCTTGAGGTATTCACCGGTTTTTTTCGGACCCATGTAATGGGTGGAGTTGATTTCGAGGTGGACCACGTTACCATCCGTGATCTTATTTACTTTTTTTAACATGCGATTTACAAGACCCTTTTCATGGACCCGCGTGCAGAATGGGCAGTCCGGGTTTATCCACTCAAGGATCACAATCTGCTCCTTATCGGTCTCGGTGTAGTCGGAAAGAGAAACCTTCTCTCCCTCAAGGTTCGGAAGGGTGAAGTTCGGGGCCTTCTCCCCAATTTTTGCCTTATTTTTATGATGGTCCGCTACCGAGGTTCCAACCAGCAGCGGAAGAACAAGGAGTGCGAGAACAGGAAGTACTCGGATGTTTCTCATGGTCAAATCGTGAAATAGGGTGCAAGGAAAAACGAGAAAAAGATTTAACAAAAGATTCTTCTCCCCTATTCGCTGATGAATTCGTCGCTCAGTGGTTCGGACACCCGGTAGCTTTCGTCGAACTTGCCGGGCCCCACCCCGATCACCCCCTTGACCGCCGGGTTCTCTTTCCCAAGGTGATTTTCCGGATGCCATTCAACCGGCAGGCGCAGAGTGAACGTCGAATCATCGAACGATACGGTAGGCGTCCCGAGCCGTACACCGGATACGGAAATCGGGTAGAACCGAATCGTATCCGCCCCCTGATGGTCCCCCGTGAACACCACAGCATTCTTTTCCCAGCGCACGTTTGACTGTTTCAGGCTGGAAAACGGCTCGGGTACGGCGTTCTGAAACGTTCGGATTTTTTCCTGCATCTCCCGGTCCGGAACGGCGTCGGAAGCAACGGTCACGGTTTTCTCATGGTTTTGCATGATACACTTTTCCCTGCAGGCCAGTGATGTGATGTGAACGTTGAACGTCGGTGTCTCGTCCTCGATCTGATCCGGGGCTGTTACGGGAACGGTAAGTACCGTCTCCTCACTGTATCCGTACGAGGTAATGCCGCCGGTTTCAAAGGGAATCGGCCGTGGCCACTGAATCGAGCCCACCTGATATCCCTCGGGAGCGTCAATTGAGATATCCGTCGCCATGCCCGTTTCCCCCGGATTTACCCAGTAAATATGCCATTCCGGTTTCATCCGGGCATGAACATAAAGGTTGAACGTGTCTCCTCCAGAAATCGTCCCCCGGTTCGGAAACACAGAAACGGAAACAAGTGGTTTCCCGTCCTCCGACCGGTCACTCGACGAACTCAGACCTCCCGGAGCAGCCAGCAGTACCGGCGCCATGAGTACAAACGCCGTGAAAAGCGGTATCACCCTCCTGAAGCTATGACGATCAAACCGAGATATCGTCCACATAGGGCACCTCCAGATCAACGGAAAAATCCGTCAAGCACCAGTCAGAAGTTTTATATTGTAAGCTTCTTCGGCTGAAGGTCAAGGAACCCGGGGGGTTCCATTGGCCTGATCCGACCAAAAATACTGCATTACTCGTAAAAGAAGATGGGAACGTGGCATGCCTGCTCACGTTATTCTTGCGTCGGTTTTCGTTGACGACTACTTGTGCGGGGCACAAATTAAAACCCTGTTCGATGGACAGGTGGAACGCCCTCCATTGAACTCTACAACATCCTCTTCGTTCAGAACCATCCTCACAGTGATTAAAACGTTCTGACCTCCTCGTCCGATTGTTCTTTCTCCTGATCATTCTGTTCCGACGTATCTTTTGCTTTGTACGTTAGTTGAATTGAGATTTTCTTCATGTCCGCATTGAAGATCGCCCGGACGGGAACGTCAACCGCGATCTGCTGATCGGACGGAGCCCGGTTCTCCGCCGTTCGATCGGACATCCATTCATGGTCTTCCAGTTCGGGCGCATCGATTTCATAATTTGTTATATTCCGGGGAAGATTGATCTGAAATTTCACGTTTAACGCCTCCTCCGGATCCAGGTTGACCGGTGTGTCCCGTTCCGCCATGCGATCGGTGATCTGCTGTATTTTTTTTCGCACACGATCCATTTGCTTTTCCGTCAGTTTCATCTGCCGGACCCAAGCCGTGTCTCGCGTGAGCGGAATGGTCATCGTAATTGTTTTTTTCGGACCCTTCATTCCTACGTCGAAAGTTATTCCATCGTACGACACTGCCGAAAGTCTCTCGAATGAATATTTGATCCGTTCAATTTCGTATGAGAAACTTTCGGTTTTCGACGCACCGTTCACCTCCGGAACATCTTCAAGTTCCTCCAGCTTCAGGGTACTGAACACGATTTCTCCCGAGCCATCCGGCTCCACGTTCACCACCATCGACCCGATACTGCATCCAATCACCGGAATCACAAACAGGCAGATCACCGGCGACCAGAGACGACGCCCGAGCATCCTGAACCTCCGTAAAAAAAGTTGTGTTGTCTTTTGTTGAATTGAATTCGCTTCTACCTTCACATTCGACCCTAAGGGAATTGCTGAACTCCTTCAATCTATGGGGGCTCACCACTTTTTTTGTTGCGTGTTTTCAGGGCGGTCCACAGGCTCCAGGATGTTTTAAGGGGGCGGACTCCTCTGAGTGTGCTAACGACCCTTCGAAATTTGCTCCACCTCCCCTGAAAAAGTGCAACAACGTTCCGGAATATCCCCGGTTCCCGACCATCTCAAGAGGTTTGAAATCAGTATTTGTTGAGCGTAGAATACGAACATCTAATTTTTCTTAGCGCAGTGGTTTGCTGCGTCGAACCATTCAGCTACACCGTCCATCGACCCGGAGAACGTCGCAAAAATGCCTGCTCCAGCCTCACCCAATGATTCTTTACAGCCAAGAAATTTTCAGGAGAGTCGCCCTTGACCGACCTTTATCGCAACTACCATGAACACTGGGAGCAATCCCAATCCGACATCGATCCGGACGTCAGACAGCTCATCGAGGAAGAAACGGAACGTCAGGCCCGCAAACTTATTTTTATCCCTTCGGAATCTTTTTGCATTCAACCGGTCCGGGAAGCACTGTCCTCGGCGTTTACCAACATTTATGCCGAAGGGTATCCCGGTTCCTGGCAGAACGAGGAGTCGCTGGAAGAACTGACGGACGTTCCACGGCAGATGGCCCGGTATCGACGGGATGCGGACGGGCGGTATTACAAAGGCACGGACTACGTCAACATCCTTGAACGGATCACCCAGGAGCGCGTGGCAAAGGTCATGGCAAATGATCGTGTTCCCGCCTCGGACCTTCATGTCAACGTACAACCACTTTCGGGAGCAAACGCAAACAACGCCATCTACGAAGCCTTCGTTCCCCGGGATGCCACGGTTATGGGGATGGATCTCTCCCACGGCGGGCACCTGACCCATGGATCGCCTTTCAACCGTTCGGGAAAACGCTGGGACATCGTCTCGTACCGGGTCCGGAAAGACACGGAAAAACTGGATTACACCCGGATCATGGATCGGGCGAAGGAACATCAACCGGATATGATTATCGGTGGATTTACCTCGTATCCATGGTCTCCGGACTGGGAGAAGTTTCGTGAAATTGCCGACGAATGCGGCGCGCTTCTGCTCGCCGACATCGCCCATACGGCGGGACTGGTAATCGGCGAAGCACATCCGAGTCCGATTGGTTACGCGGACGTGGTGAACTTCACCACACACAAGACATCGTTTGGCCCGCGCGGAGCGGTAAGCATCACGACCGACCCCAACCTCGCCCGACAGATTCGCCGGTCCGTCTTTCCCGGCGAACAGGGCGGGCCCCACACCAATAAATTTGCCGCCATGGCGACGGCGTTTAAACTGGCACAGACGGAGGAGTACAGGCAGGTTCAGAAAGACACCGTCACGAACGCAAAGACGCTGGCGAACGCCCTGGAGGAGGAGGGAATTCGAATTCCTTATGGCGGCACGGACACGCACCTGCTTCTTATGGACGTAAGCGCCGCTCATCCCGACGCGGAGTGGGAACTGTGGGGACAGCCGGTCGTTCAGATCATGGATCTCGCCGGACTCGTGGCCAACAAAAACACCATCCCCGGCGACCGTACGGCCGCGGATGCCCGGGGGGTGCGACTCGGAACGCCCTGGCTCACACAGCGCGGACTCGGGCCGGAGGACATGAAAGAAATCCCGCGTCACGTCGCCCGTCTGGTCCAAAACATTCAGCCGGTACAATACACGTCGGGACGCGGGACCGACGCCCACGGGAAAATTGAACTGGACCTGTTACGTTCCGTCAGCAATGAAGTCGCCGAAATCGCAAATCGGGCGTATGCGGAGGGGGATGGCGATCGTGACGGCACCGTGGATCGATATGACACGTCGGATTCCTTTTCCATTCATGCTTACATCGAGCCGTCTCCGCAACTGGAGCCGATTGAACGTGAAACGGGATTTGCGTCCCTCGCAAGAACCATGCGGGACGAAGATGTGGGTCATGACCGAGGAGAACTGGTCCCCCGGTCGTCGGAATCAGCAGGTAGTAATAACAGCACCTCCATCCTCCACCTCGGGCGCGAAGGTATTATTGAGGTGCGTGACTGGCGATCCTCCACGTTGTTGCAGGAGGCCACCACGAACAACGTAGTGGAGCTCGCCCCGGGGCAGGGTCAGCTAACGCACCTGTATGACGGGAGAGAAGGCCGGCTCGTGGATGAAGTCTGCCTGTATCGAACCCAGAAGAACCGATTCCTGTTACAGACCAATCCCGGACGATTTCGGGAGGTTCTGTTCTGGTTACGAGGGCTTTCGGATGGATACGTTCAGTTTGATCCCGACCATCCCCGGCGAAAAATTCACGGCCCGGCAGTTATACAGAATTACCTTGTGCGGGAACATCTTACGGCCATTGCTCTTCTCGGTAATGGCGCAAGAAAGATCGCGGGTCAGCTTGTGGACTCACTTGACCCGGGTACCGGTTCCTTTCAGTTCATGAAACACGACGGTCCGGTTAAAAACATTCTCGTGTCCGGAACCGAAGACCCGTGTTCCGTGACTCTGCTGGTTCAACTCGAGGACTCGGTTGAGGTCTGGAATCAGCTCACGAATCAAGGAGCTCGACCCGCCGGGCTACAACGTTTCAATGCTCATCAACAGGAACATGATCGCATCCCGGCCGGTGACATCGAAGGCTTTTCTCTCCAGGAAGCAGTCGAGCGCAATGGAGACCGAACCGTCGACGGGACCAAACCCTATTTCATCGGACAGGAGGCCGTTGAATCCATTCAAACCCCGGCTCGTGCTCTTCCGCCACACGAGTACACCGAGAATCGGGATCTCAGGAAGTCGATCCTTCATGAGACGCACAAAGAGCTGGGCGCTGAGATGACAGAATTTGGAGGATGGGAAATGCCCGTGCAGTACAGCGGAATACACGAGGAACACAGGGCGGTTCGCAATAGGTCCGGTCTGTTCGACCTCGGTCACATGGGGGTCATCGGAATCCGTGGAGACGACGCACGGGATTTTCTGGATCTTCTCACCACCAATCACGTGGGACGGCTGTCCGCCGGGGACGCTCAGTATTCATTTTTACTTCATCCGGACGGTACCGTCATGGATGACCTCGTTCTATACTGCCGTGATCGGACGGATTACGTCATGGTGGTCAACGCAGCCAACAACGAACAGGTTCTTTCGTGGTTGAACGCGGTGAACAATCAAAGCGTGCGGATCGATACGGGACGACCGCATGTAACCTGCCCGGGAACGGTTAAGATCCGTGACCTGACAACGCCGGAGGGGAATCAGGAGGCTCGTATGAACCTGGCCCTGCAGGGACCCGAATCACAAAAGGTGCTTTTCGAGCTGATTGATAACGACACAGATCAGCGCCGCATCGATCACCTGGCGTCATTCGAGTTCCTGCAGGTGCACCTCCTGGATCGGGACGTCCTGCTTGCCCGAACCGGATACACCGGGGAAAAGGTAGGTTATGAACTGCTTGCTCATCCGGAGGATTTGGAGGTTCTCTGGAACAACCTGCTGGATGCGGGGGAAAAACACGGGCTCCAGCCTGCCGGGCTGGGTGCGCGAGACACCCTTCGTGTAGAGGCGGGTTTTCCGCTATACGGCCACGATCTTGCCGGTCCGCACGAGATCTCACCGTTCGGCGCCGGCTACGGAGGGTTCGTCAAATGGGACAAGCCGTACTTCGTCGGCCGACAGACCCTGTGTGCAAGTGAACAGACACGGTCCCGGTGCGTCGTTCGGTTCCGCACGGAGAAAGATGGACGACCGATACGCGAGGAGGATCCCGTACTTCATCCGGACACCGGCGAGTGTATCGGTCACGTCACCAGCGCACTCGTAAAGCGAGGCGAGCAGATTGGACTTGCCTATCTGCGGGAAGCGTGCAGCGATACCGATCAGCAGTTACTCTTCCTCCCCGCCCGTCAAATTGACGAAAACTCCCCGGAACCCGGAGCTGATTTTTCGAAACACCTCGACGCAACACGGAGTGGTTGTGTGATTTCTCGATTCCTGAAAGGGTCGGAAGACACTGTTTCCTGGAACACGGACTGATCGTTCTCCCTATCTGAACATCTATTACGGTTCCACCGATTCAGCGGGGTTCGGTGCGTATCGTTATTTCTTCTGAATTCCGAACGGGTGCTCCTTCGCGCATAAGCCCGTGGCTCACGTTCCGTGTCTGCGAATCATTTCCTCGGCATCCTCCTGATGCAATGTTCCCTTCGGGGTGCGAGGAATTTTCTCCACAATCGCAATTTCTCTGGGATGCTTGAACGATGCAAGTCGCTCCTTGAGAAACTTGCTCAGAGAAGATCGAAGATCGTCCTCCGTTTCCTCCGCAGAGGCGGGTTTGACAAGTGCAACAACTTTCTCCCCCCAGTCCGGGTCCTCTATTCCAAATACAGCAGCGTCTTCAACCATCGGATGCTCCCGTAAGTTTCGTCGGACCTCCTCCGGATTCACGTTTTCCCCCCCGGTGATAATTCGATTGGAACGCCCCCCGACCACGTGCAACCGTCCCGCCCCGTCAAGGTATCCGCGATCATCCGTGCAGAATCCGTGTGAGGTAAGTACGCGATCATTCAGTAACGGGCGCTGAAAATATCCCTCCATGACCATGGGGCCATCCACGTGGATGGTTCCTTCTTCTCCTTGTTCCACCGGACGGCCGCTGTCGTCACAGATGGTCACGTTCGTTTCGAAAAGGGGAAAGCCGACCAGGGATGCATCTTCAGATCGCTCGTCCGGACGAGCTGTGGCCACCTGGGAGGCCGTTTCCGTCAAGCCATAGGTGGGGCAAACGGGCAAGCCTCGCTCCCGGGCCTCGGCGAGTAAGTCCGGGGGAATCGCCGAACCCCCAAGAAGCAGAAACCGCAGTGCGTCCGGGGGGTCCTCCCATGCACCCGTCTGCAGGATTCGAGACAGCATTGTTGGCACGAACGACGCACAGCTCACCCTGTGATCCCGGAATAATTTTGCGGTTTCTTCCCCGGAGAAGGAATGAAGCAGGACCGCCGACCCGTACAGCGCAGATCGAATGATGGGAGCAAGCCCGCCGATATGATGGATCGGAAGGGGATCGTACCAGACATCCGAGGGAAGGTGTCCCAGACGAAACCCGGAGGCAATGGCGGAAGAACGAAGGTTACCCATGGTCAGTAGAACGGGTTTCGGGTTATCCGTCGATCCGGATGTAAACAGAAGAACCTGATCCCCTTCCGTTCGAATATCCGAAGCATGTGCTGTGCAGTCCCCGGCGTTCTCGATGGGCAGAACTCTTTCCCCTGCCGGCGCATCTATACTTAACACCGGCACATGCTCCACACCCTCCTCCGCCACTGCTTCGGTTTTCTTCGAGCAGATCAGCAGCGATGCGTCAATAGCGGACCAATGCTCACGCAACTCGTACGCAGTTTCCTCGGCGTGAAACAGCACCGGTGTGCACCCGGCGTCCAGGATCCCAAAAAATAAGGTGATCAGTTCGGGACGGTTCTCAACGAGAATCCCCACGCGTTCTCCGCACTGTGTACAGATCCCCGTTTCACGGAGGAGAGACGCCATCCGCTCCGTGCGTTCAAGCAACTCAGCATATGAAACGGGTTGATCAAGATGATCCGGTGCAATAATGGCGGTGGCATCCGGTGAAACGGCAACCCGTTTCCGAAGCAGATGACTCATCGGATTGGCAACAGAATTTTATCCCGGCTGCAGAAGAGCCGGTTTCACGTTGAAAATCCTCTCCTATCGTTGAGGACGGCTTTTTTCATTATTTTCCGGTTTCCCGGTCACGCTACTCCTGTCCTTTCTGTCCTTTTATGACCGAGCTGTCTCCCTCTCCCGGGATCTTAATTTTCGTTCCGGCCTTCAATTTATCCGGGTTCGGGACCCTGGACTTATTCGCTCTCCAGATCCGTTTCCATTGCTCCCCGTTTCCGTACACACGCTCAGCGATTTTCCAGAAGGTATCCCCCTGTTTCGTCACATACGTGCTCGAGGCCGAGCCGGATTGGCCGTCGGACGATGTGGATGTGGACCCACCAGAGGCACTGGCGGCGCGGCTCCGGAGTCGGTCCTTCTGCTGCTGCGAAAGCTCCGGTATCTCAATGGTCTGCCCGGCATTTATCTGACCGGACTCCCCCAGGTTATTATGATTCCGAATCGCTCGCCAGTAAATGCCCCGGCCATAGTACTTTTCGGCGATGCTCCAGAGGTTCTCTCCCGGCTGGACTTCGTGGGTGGTTTTTATACTCGTTCCCTGGCTGGAAGTCGTCGAATCCCCCGGTGAATCGAGCGATGAGGAATCGCTTTCTTCTTCGTCAAGGTCTTCCCAGGAGCTATCGGATGAGTTCGAATTGGACGCTGATACCTCCTCGCTCATTGTGTCTTCCTGATCGATTTCGGGTGATTTTGGCTCGGGTTGACGGCAGGCGGTCACCGCCAGTAACCCGATCAGAACTCCAGATACAACAAATTTTCGAACACAGCGATGAAACGTTCGTGATTTCATACGAAACTCTCCCGGATTGAGTTATTCGAAGAGAAAATTTGTTATGTAATTTTACGATATAAGAAGTTACGCATATTGTCAATTTCTATCAAGGCAATCATTTCCGGCTGGACGTCCCGGATCTCGCGTGGTCCTTGTTTCTCATTGGTTCTGTGTCTCACTTCAGGACACTTCTGACAGATATCACGTAATAGAACTGCTCTGCGCCCCCAAATGAACAGTTACTTTATGTGATGTTCATTTTATTCCGGTCCACGGCGGATTGCGTACCGGCAGGCGAGATTGTAATTTACTTCTGGGAAACAGGGTGAAGAACTGGAATCCCCATCCATCCGATCACATCGAATTCAACGAAACACACTTCCGGTGCACGGATTGAATTGTTGAGATTACCTGCTCCACTTCTTTCTCACGGTTCAACGGACTCAACGAGAAGCGAACGGCGGACCGTGACCGATCGTTCGAATAACTCATTGCCCGAAGTACATGTGAGGTTTCCACGGAATCCGACTCACATGCCGCACCGGTCGATGCGCAGATCCCTTCACGGTCCAGCATGATCACCATCGTTTCACCCTCGACGTCCGGAAATGAGACGTTCAGGATACCGGGGGCGCTGTTTTGTTCGGGCGTGTTGAACCGGCACTCCGGAATTTCGTTTCGTAACCCATCACGCAGCTGATCCGACATGTTAACCAGCCGTGACAGGTGTTCGTCAACATGGTTCATGGTTCTGTTCAGCGCCGCGCCAAACCCGATAATACCCGGAACGTTTTCCGTCCCCGCCCGCCGGCTGCTCTCGTGATCCCCTCCGGTCTGTACCGGCTGGAACGGCACGCCCTGTCGAAGATAAAGCACACCGATGCCTTTCGGTCCATGAATTTTGTGCCCTGATATTGTCATGGCGTCCACGCCAAGGGCTTTCGCTGACAGCGGTTGTACCTTTCCCACCCCCTGCACGGCATCCGTGTGAAGGGGAACGCCCTGTTGCTGGGTGAATTTCGCAATTTCTCGTACGGGTTGATGCGTGCCCACTTCATTGTTCACAAGCATGACCGATACGAGCACCGTGTCTTTCCGGAGTTCTTCCCGCAACCGGTCCACCTGAACCATCCCCTCCTGATTCACGGGCAACCGCGTTACCTCGAACCCCTCACGTTCCAGCTGGTCGCATGCCGTCAGCACCGCTTTGTGCTCAACCTGCGTCGTAAGTACGTGCGTTCCCGATCCGTTTTCTTTCTGAGCCCGTGCGATTCCTTTAACGGCCAGGTTATCCGCTTCCGTTCCCCCGGAGGTAAAGATAATCTCTCGACTCTGACAATTGAGCTGCTCCGCCACCTCCCGTCGAACGTCCTCGATGTCTTCGCGCACTGCACGCGCAGGTTCGTGCAGGCTGGATGGGTTGGCGAACCGATCCTTGAGGTACGGTAGCATCGCATCCCGTACCTCGGGGAAGGGAGGAGTCGAAGCCGCGTTGTCAAGGTAAATTGAAGACACGGTCTCCCGTTTCAACAATACGAACAATTAAGTGCGAAGGCGAAAAAGAGATTCACCGTTCTATATTGCTTCGTGCCGGTCCTGTACGAGGGCAGGGTTCGATGGATTTCCATTCTGGAGAGGTACATTTTGCACAACTCAGGAACCTGTTTTCAAATTTTTCCCTCTTTCTTACCCGAATACATCTCCAGTGGGCATCGATTTTTCCCGTAGTTATGGAGGTATTCCTTTCTTCAGGCTTCGGAAATCGTTCTCCGTTTCGTTCCAAACGGAAGAAAATCAGGCTGTTCATTTTCCGAACGGCCCGATATACTGTTCATTGCTTCACATACTCTAAAAGATGTAACGTCAAATACGAATCAGGACATGAATAGCTGTAACCAAAAACCGGTGGCGCCCCTTGACGATCTGGACGCCACGATTTCGGCACCACCCTCGAAGGCGCACACGCTTCGGGGCCTGTTCGTCGGTTCCCTGGCCAACGGGGAAAGTAGTTTGTTAAATGCACTTCACGCCGCGGATCAGCAGCACGCGGCACGGGCCCTTTCGACGCTCGGGGCGGACGTGTCGTATACGGACGGGGATTTTCACATTTCGGGCGTCGATCATCGGCCGGGGGCCACGGACGAGACCGTTTACACCGGCAAATCCGGGGTAACCTCCCGTTTCATCCTTCCGGTTGCTGCATTGGCCCCCGGTCGAACGGTCGTAGACGCGGACGAACAGATGCGGTCTCGACCGATGGGGGACCTTATTGAAGCGCTCCGGTCGGCCGGACTGAACATTTCCTCAAACGACGGTTCCCTGCCCGTTGAAGTTTCGGGAAACACATGGACGAACCGGCGGATATCGGTCTCCGTTCACGAAAGTTCCCAGTACCTGAGCGGACTGCTGATTTCCGCTCCCTGTGTGGCCGGGGGCTTAACCGTCGAGATTGACGGAGATTTGAAGTCGTCCCCGTACGTCTCGATGACGGAAGAAGTGATGGAAGCGTTTGGCGCACGGGTGGAACACCCGGACGAACGAACGTATCACGTCACGCCGGATCAATCGTATCAGGCACGGACCTACCCGATCGAAGGGGATTTCACGTCCGCTTCCTATTTCATGGCGGCAGCCGCGGTTACCGGGGGTCGGGTTCGGATTGAGAACCTTCACCGTGATTCCGTGCAGGGAGACCGGGAAATTACTTCGCTTCTGAGCCGAATGGGCTCCGACGTGAACTGGTCCGAATCAGGCACCGCCGTAACGGTCCGCGGAGGAGACCTGACCGCCATCCGCGCGGACATGTCGGACGTGCCCGACCTCGTTCCAACAATCGCGGTCGTGGCCGCGTTCGCCAGGGGGACAACCCGCATCGAGAACGTGGAACACCTCGCATACAAAGAAAGTGATCGTTTACACTCAATTCAGCAGAACCTCTCGGCATGCGGCATTGACACGGCCGCGACGGAAACTGGACTTGAAATTAGAGGAGGTCAACCGGAACCGGCGACGATCGATCCATACGGGGACCACCGCATCGCTATGGCCTTCGCCGTGCTCGGCCTGGCAACGCCCGGCACCTCCATTGCCGATCCGGACGTCGTCCGAAAAAGTTTCTCGAACTTCTTCGACGTACTGGACGAACTTTACGATTGACGGTGTCGATCCGGATGCAGCGGTTCATATATCGGTGCGATGGTCCTGTGTTCCTCCTGCTCTCCCACTCGTCCGGGTCCCCCGGTTACCCTTTGCTTCGTGCCGTCGCCCCGAGGTACTGATAAGACACGTCCGGTGCGGAACCGAGCTCCCGCCGGACCTTCTCGTAAAACGCTTCCCGGATGTCGGTTAGAGCCGTTTGATGCTGTTCCTTCCACTGCGTGCCGGTGGACTGCAGAAGAACGACAAACAGCTCCTCCGGATCGTCGAACGAGACGGTCATGCGATCCGACCAGATCCGCTCCTCCTTAAAACCGAGAGACGTCAGGTTGGACCGGAACGTCGCCTTCGACGAGAGTTGGCCCCGGCTCCTGAAATCGACCGTCCGATCCGTAACCTCCCGAATGGCCTCGCCGAGCAGACGAAGGGGCGTTTCAGGTGAACCCTCCTGCATGCAGATGATCCCCACCTGACCGTTTTTTTCCAGCACCCGATACAACATGGATATCGCGTCGGAAACCGGGACGGTTCCGATCATCCAGCAGGCGAGGCAGACCTGCAGTGTATCCTGTTGAAATTTTCCCAGCCGCCGCAGGCAATCCGTCCCGTACAGGTTCAGTTCTCCGTCGAACGAACACTGCTTCAGTTCACGCTTTTCTTCGTCGGACAGGGACGGATCACAGATAAACAACGTTTCAGGAGAAGGAAACTGCTGCACAAGCGCATTCGTCAGGCGCCTGATGCCCGTCCCCATGAGCCATATCGAGGCGTATTCCTCCGGCTCCAGCCGATGTACCAGATCCAGAGGTGGTTCCTGAAGCGACTTGACGAACCGTTTCTGAAGAGAAGATGGGTCCACGAAAAATGACTCCAGAAAAAAAGCAGTTCAATATGAGACGAAACGGATCCGGAAGCAGTTGTCGCCTGACCGGAAAGCACGTTTTTCCCGGGGTTTCAGATCCCGTCACCACCGGCGGTAAGGGGTTCGGAGGACACCCCGGTTTCGTACATTATCAGTCCCCACTTCGAGCGTCAAACCACACGCAGTATCTCCGGCGTATCCGCCTCTGATCCGGCAGGAAAATGCCCACTCCCGGCCGTTATCCGTCCTGAATGTGTTACAACGCAGGAAAACAAAACAGGTTCAATCCGACCCGGACAGGCCTGCTCGTGCCGATCGAAATTTTGGGCATACCGCACGTCATATTCAATCCCCCTCTTCTACCCTCCACTGCTTCCGTTCTTGACGGTCCCATACGTGCGTGACTGCTCGTTGAGCTGAGGAGAGGAGAGTCGCTTCGATGAACCGGCTCAATACGGCCCGGTTGACATCCTTGACCCGTCGTCCACTCACCTGGATGTACCCCCCCGCGAACGAATTCGTGGAACCGTCGCCATGTCGAGTGTCCAGAACCGTCCTTCTTTGGCCACCCCGAGGTACCTGTAGTTTTCCGTTAACAGGTTTCGATGATGAGAAGGAGATTGAATCCATCCTTTCAAAATTGCCCTGGCCGAATGTTCCCCCTCCGCGACGTTCTCGCCGGCTTTTTTCGCGGAAAAACCATGGTCTTCAAGGCGGTCGAGCAGGGGCGTTCTTGAGGCTTCGTCGGAGGTATGCGTCAGTTTTCCAATCTCCTTCATGTGTCTCGACTGTTCGCGTGCCGCCTCCGTCACGCGAGCGTGTATCATTAACTTTCGCAACCCGAACACTTCGCGATACAGGTTGACCGTCCGAACAAGCGTTCGCTCTTTCTTGGACAGGTTCACGTCCGCTGTTTCGTTCGAACGTACCACGTCCCTGTTCTTCCCGGCCTCGGGCTGCATATCCCGGGCCCGTCCCACCGTGTCGGTCGATACGATCTCACGCGCGTTTGCGATTTGTTCCAGCAGGTCCTTTGTGGCCCCCGAAATAGAAACCTCGCTGGAGCGCAGGAACCTTAACAGTGCTACGGCCCGGAAAAAAGAACTGCTGTATTTCTCCGAAGTCTGCATATGGTACACAAGGGGTTTCCGAAAAAGCGTCAGCAGGCCGAGGGAAGCCCGGGTCACCTTGCGCTTCAGATCCCGGTTTTGCGTTTTGTAACGCCGTTTATTCCGAATTATCCGCAGTAGACGCCGGCGTTTTTTTCGAATCTGTTTCTTCAACGAAGGACGAACCGTGTCCCGCAGGCGCTCGGGGTCAAGGGCTGTCGAAAGGGTCCCGGCGTCCGACTTCAGAACCGCCTTGCTCGCCGTCAGAACGTCCGAGCGATCCCATGTTTCCAGACGCTGGAACACGTCATCCAGACTTAATTTCTGCCGATCATACCGTTCGAACAGGGTCCTCATCCGCTTCTCGGGGGTCGACGACGAGTTTTTCTTCTTTTCCTCACATCTCGCATCGGACAGAAAGCAGGGCATGAACAATACGGCCAGAACCGGAACGAGCCTCCAGCGCCAAAATCGGTTCATCACGTTCATCGCGTGTTTGATGATTTTACTTCACGATCGATGTAATATTGCTGTCCGGGATATATCGGGATCTTGACCGTCAGTTGAAACCCCTTTCCCGCACGGACTTCCGTGCCGGCCTCGTGCGTGGCCGTCTCCGTGCCGCGGGCCCCCCGTTTCCAGATGGTTAACCGTCCCTTTTCCTGACCGGCACGAACCCACTCCTGATCAATCAGAAAAAACCCGGAGGCGGGGTGCCGGGACGAACCACTCGAGAGAGGAAGGACCTCTCCCGATCCGGCTCGTTCGCTCAGACGGGAGGACAGACGGGGCCAGGCCGACCGGTTTGTCTCTCCCATCTCAATGCGGATACGAACCATCCCCGGCACCGCCGGGAGGTCCTTCTCCGGTCCGTACATACGAAACTTCTGAAATACCTTGCGGCTGCTATCCCACCATAGTGAAACCCCGTTTCCACGCCCCCACTGGTTTTCCGCAGGCCATCGACCGGTCAGGCCAAAAGAAGCATTTTCCAGACGTATCCAGGGTCCCCAGAACCGGAAACCGACGTACCATACGTCCGGTCCGATCAGGGTCAGGTTCTCTCGAACGTATTTCGGGTCGTTCAATTTCCCCAGATCACTGTGATGGGGAAGGGACGTCTCCGGCGAGAACGAGGCGAAATAAAGCCCCTGTCCCGGAAGGTGCACGTACACATGGCGCTCCAGCCGGTCGCCCGGATCCACGTTTTCCACGCCGGTCAGGTACCCCTCTTTACTGTGTACGAGTTCGAGCCATCGTCCGGTTCGATCACTGTTCTCCGGTCGGATAAACCCCGAAATGAAATACGGACGAAGCGTGTCCGAATGACCGGAACTCCTCTCGTTTTTACCGATGGGCATCCAGGTCTGGCGAAGATCTTTTGACAGCTTCTGAAGGATGAAATGAGCCTCCTCGTACTGCTGTCTCTGCCGTTCCCCGGCATTCCACATAGAAAGACTGTCGCTGAAAGTGAGGACAAGCATCGTGCCGAGAAGCACGAGCAGGGACATGGCCACGAGCAGTTCAACCAGGGTCACACCAGCCGAGGAAGGTGGTCTACCAGGGATTTCGGGCCGATGATTCACGTTGATATGAGTTCGGGCAATCACTACAATATCACTATCTTTTAATGTTTCGGGGAGCCCTGAGCCGATCGGAAACGTACGTGGCTGGCAGGCGACCGTAACTGCCGTCCGTCTCTCCTGGAATGATATACATGCGTATACCCTGTTTCCAGGTGGGTTTTATTTGTTGTTCTCCACGGCCGATGGAGCATTTCCAATCAGGTTAGGGTGGATTTTTCTCCATTTTAAGTGAAACCTTCAGAAATAGATAGTTCATACATCATGCTTGAGGATGCGTTGCAGGTGGCCCGGGAGATTTCGGAGGATGTTGGAGAACAGCTTCTCTCCGCGCTTCCCGAACCACACGACATCACCACGAAAGGGGATCGATCGGAGGCGGGCATCGATCTTGTTACGGAGATGGATCAGAAGGCCGAGGAACAGATCACGGAGGAACTCGGCACGGCCTTCCCGGAACATGATTTTATTGCTGAGGAAGGAACGGAAAAGCAGCAGGGGGCGGCTTATCAGTGGGTGATCGACCCCCTCGACGGCACCTCCAACTACACACACGCCTTTCCGTGGTTCGCCGTTTCCCTTGCACTCGAAAGGGCCACGGAACCGGATGAGGACCACCATCGGTCACACGAAACGGTGATGGGGGTTGTACACATTCCGTTCACCGGGGAAACGTTTCAGGCGATCATAGGGGAAGGAGCGTATCGTGACGACGAACGCATCGAGGTGTCGGAGCGTGCTCCCCTCTCAAGCTGTATGGTCGCCACCGGTTTTCCTTATAGCCGGCGCACGACGGACCTTCCGATTTACCGGGATTTTGAAAACTTTACCCGTTCCACACGTTCCATCCGGAGGGTGGGAACGGCCTCGATCGACCTCTGCTATCTCGCAGCGGGCATTTTTGATGGTTTCTGGGAATGGCACCTCGCCCCCTGGGACACGGCCGCAGGAGCACTCGTCGTGCGGGAGGCCGGTGGGCGCACATCCGACTTCGAAGGCACACCGCACGACCCATACGGCGACAAAACACTTGCCTCAAACGAATTGATTCACGAGGAAATGATCCAGGTGTTGACTTCCGGCGAACCGATTATTCCCGAATAGACGAACGGGGTCTTCCGGACCCTTCCCGGCCAGTGCCCAACATGTAGCTCCTCCTTATGTTTTAATGTAATGGATGATCCGGCCCCCGATGACCAGGAACTGATGCAGGCCTGTTCGGAGGGGGACATGGACGCATTTGAGCGACTTGTCAGTCGCTACAGGGACCGCCTGGTTAATTTTTTCGACGGCATGTGTAACGACCGAGCACTCGCCGAAGACCTCGCCCAGGACGTGTTTATCAAGTTGTTCAGGGCACGGGATCGGTACCGGCCCTCCGGTAAATTTTCCTCCTATCTGTTTACCATTGCCCGAAACCACTGGTACGATTACCTGCGTAAAGAAAAACGAACCCCGGACGCGCTCTCGCTGGAAACCCCCGTCGGCGGCGACCCGTCCGGGGATGAGTTAAAATCACTCCTCCGGGACGAATCCGCGGATGAACCAGATGACCGGTTGCTGGAGGAAAAGAGAAAAGACAAATTACATCGGCTCGTGTCAAAACTGCCGGACGAGCAACGGATGGTGATCGTACTCAGTTGTTTCGAGCATCGACCGCATGACGAAATATCCGAGATCATGGACATTCCCGTCGGTACGGTGAAATCTCGAAAATACCTGGCGATCAAGAAATTAAAAAATTGGGCCGGTGATTCCGACAATGAAGAATAAATTGAGCGGTCCTGATCGAATGAGGGATTTACGATCCCGGCGAGTTGGCCAGCTTAATTTTTTTGGGCCGAAACCATGATAAACGTATAAAAACATTACATCGATGAACAAATCCTGCTTGTTCGAGGTAAACACAATCGTTTAATGGGTTTTACAAAATGCGTATGAACACGAAGTTGGTTGTCCAATGCATGGTCTGGGGACTGCTGGCCACTCTGTTTTTACCAACAACAGAAGTTCGGGGGGATTCCCATTTTCCCGAAGAGCCCAACGTTATACTGATAATGAGCGACGACCAGGGGTACGAAACAGTCGGCGCATATGGGGCTCAGGACTACGAAACCCCAAACCTCGACCGGCTTGCCGAAACGGGGATGCGCTTTGACCGGGCTCATTCGCTACCGATCTGTACGCCCACACGTGTGCAGATCATGAGCGGCCGGTACAACAGCCGGAATTACATCGGTTTCGGTCGGATGGATCCGGACATCTACACGTTCGGAAATCTTTTTCAGGACGCTGGATACGCAACCTTTGTCGGTGGAAAGTGGCAACTTGCGGCGTTTGACAGCCGGACGGAAGCGCTGAAAGCTCCGTATCATTTCGGTTTTGATGAATATTGTCTATGGCAGCTATCCCGAACACCTCGCCACGGCACCGAGATTGCCCCGCGCTACGCCAACCCGGGACTTGAGATTAATGGCAAAGAACACCGCTTCACGGACGGCCAGTACGGTCCCAAAATCGTGAACAATCACGTACTGGATTTTATTGAACGCCACCAGGATGAATCCTTCTTTGTTTATTACCCCATGATCCTTCCACACTGGCCATTCGAACCTACGCCTGATTCCGAGGAGTGGGATCCGAGCTTCCGAAGCGAGGATCGGACCGAGAAGGGTCGGTATCGAAGTAAGAAGTATAAGAAGTATTTCCAGGACATGGTCGCTTATACCGACAAAATGGTCGGCCGGGTCATCGACAAACTCGACGAGCTGGGCCTGCGCGAGGACACGCTTGTGATCTTTACCGGGGATAACGGTACGTACAGGAGCATCACTTCCCGGATAAATGACCGGAAGGTCACAGGAAATAAGGGATATCCCACGGACAAGGGGACACACGTGCCGTTAATCGCAAACTGGCCGAACGTAGTCGAATCGGGGACGGTGAACAGGGACCTGATCGGCTTTACCTACTTCTTCCCGACCCTCGCGGAGGTTGCCGGTATCGAGGTGCCCGGGCACAAAAAGCTAGACGGCCAGAGTTTTGCTCCCCTGCTTCTCGGGGAAGACGTGGAGATGCGAAATTGGCTCTATCAGTGGTACTATCGGGGTAACGATCCGGGCGACAAACGGTCCGGGGAATTTGCCCGAACCAAGCGATACAAGCTTTACGTCGATGGTGGTTTTTATGATCTTGAAAAGGATATCCGTGAGAGGAATCCCCTCAACCCCGAACAACTGACCGAAGAGCAACGCAAAATAAAGAATCGGCTCCGAAACATCATCGATAGGTACACCCGGCCCGGTTTTCGCGATGACTGATCCGTTGGGGTGTCACGTTCTCGTTTTCACAGGCAAACGTGGAGATGAAAATATCCGGAAACGGATCAAACAAATATCATTTTTGCAGAGGGATTCCCGATTGATCATTACAACTTTCTCGTCCGAAACTATGATTGAAGAAAATACAGCGGTTGACAGAAACTGCAGTTATTGTCAGAATATACGGCATACGATTTACAGGTTCCGGTAATCTCTTCATATATATGGAAGTGAGTATAAAATGACCATTCAATTCGCCTCAAGGAACCGTCTCCTGATTCTGCTTGTTCTTCTCCCGATGCTATTCCCCGGGAATGCCGTTGACGCGGAGGAACCGTCTGCACCGAATGTGTTGATCGTCATACCGGATCAGATGAGGGGGGACGCCCTGTCGGCCGTGGACCATCCCGTGGTCGAAACGCCGAACCTTGATCGGCTTGCCGGGAAGGGGTTCCTGGCACGCCGTGCCTACGCCGAAGTGCCTTCCTGTATTCCCGCACGTTATGCGATGCTTACCGGGATGTCTCCGCAGGCCAGTGGCGTCGTTGGTTACACGGGGACGCGAATTACGCGAACGACCAAGCCCCGGGCGTTCAAAAAGGCCGGGTACCAGACCGCGCTCGTCGGTCGCTGGATGCACATGAAAAATTCCGCAAACGACCTCGGCTATCAGGAGGTTGTTTGGGGATCCGTGTTCAGAGGGAAGGATTACGCTCAATATATGAAGAAGAACCTGTCGTCGGATTCCAAACATGGAAAGGCATTGCACGAGAACGGATTGCGGGGGATGGTTCGTTCCATGGGGGTTACGTACAATTACTGGCAGGCGAACCCATGGCCGTTGAAAGAAGAACTGCACCCGACGTCATGGACCGCACGTCGCTCCCGCGAGTGGATTCAGAAAGCGAACGACGAGCAGCCCATGTTTCTGACGACCTCCTTTTACGCCCCTCATTCCCCCCTGTTCCCGCCTGAAAAATATTTCAGTAAATACATGAACGAAAATCTACCCGAACCGGTCTATGGGGATTGGGTGGATCAGGACGCCCTGAGTCCGGACGGGCGGCTCAGCAATACGCGTGTACTTCTGCAGGGGGACCGACTGGACCGGGCGCAGGCCGGTTATTTTGGATTGATTGAACATATCGACAGCAAGGTCGGACCGCTGTTTCAAGATTTTATCGGGAAAAGCCGGAAAACGGGACGACCCTGGATCATCGTCTTTGTGTCGGAACACGGAGAAATGCTTGGAGACCATGGATACTACCGAAAGTGCGAACCGTACGAAGGATCCGCCAACATTCCATTTATTATAGCCGCTTCCGAAGACATGGGACTGGAAGCAGGAACTCGCTCCAGGGAACCGATCGGTTTGCAGGATCTATTCCCCACCCTTGCCGGAATGACCGGTGTTACGCTTCCCGATCAGGCCGACGGAATATCGCTGGTTCCCCTTTTGAAGGGGCGGGATCAGGACGTGAGAAACTGGCTCCATCTCGAACACGGCCCGACCTACAGCAGTTCGCAGGCGTTTCAGGCGCTTACGGACGGGCGGTATAAATATATCTGGCGTCCGCTTGACGGCGGAAAAGAACAGCTCTTCGACCTGAAAAACGATCCCCGGGAACGCAGGAATCTCGCCGATGACCCGGATTACAGCGAGGAACTGAACAGGTGGCGAAACCGACTGATCAAGGAACTGGAAGACCGGCCGGAAGGATTTTCCGACGGGGAACAGCTAATACCGGGAGGGCCCTTCAAAGCGCATATGCCCGGGAAGAAACCCTGAGTTCAACAGGTCCTGATGTGTGGAACCTGTGAAGGAAACATTGTTTTTTTCGGATCAAGTAGAATGAGCACATTGAAGATTTAGAACTCATTCTTTGTTGACTTTCTTTCTTGATGCTCTATAGAATTAACATATTCTGAATTCGATAGTCAACGTTTCCTGAATTGCTTGCGGGTGAACAATGTCCGAATCAGAATCCCAGTCCTCCGGTGTCCCGGGCATAACACGGCGATCATTTCTGAAACGCTCTTCGTCCGTTGCCCTTGCACTCCCATTCGCTTCCTCGCTTCTTAGTGCGGACCCGA
Organism: uncultured Planctomycetia bacterium; assembly: GCA_964466525.1. Lineage (GTDB taxonomy): Bacteria > Planctomycetota > MHYJ01 > CAYXQY01 > CAYXQY01 > CAYXQY01. The sequence continues at coordinate 2,302 of CAYXQY010000030.1, read as the reverse complement.
AGGACAAACCGAGCGTGGCGTTTATCGGAACGGATGGCCGGGCAAACGCACACCTGAACGTCCTTTCACAGTTAGGTGTACACTGTCCCTGCTATTGTGACGTGGATAAAAAGCGGCAGGCGCCCGCGGCGAAAAAATGGCCCGACGCGGATGCTTATCAGGATTACCGACGGATGTTCGACGAGAAACACAACGAAATCGACGCGGTGGTGGTCTGTACGCCGGATCACCATCATTTTCCGGCTTCAGCGATTGCCCTGCAACTCGGCATCCACGTGTACTGTGAAAAACCTCTGACCTGGTCAGTCGGTGAAGCCAGAAAACTGACCCGCATGGCCGCGGAGCGTGATCTGGCCACACAGATGGGGAATCAGCTTCATGACACCCGGTTCTGGGATCATATTATTGGCTGGATCCGGCAGGGGGCCATTGGAGAGGTGCAGGAGGTACACACCTGGTCCAACAAACACAACTGGGTGGACGGGATCAAATCCCCGCAACCGTCCACGCCCCCGGATCACCTGGACTGGAACCTCTGGCTGGGACCGGCGAAGAAACAACCGTACGCCGCAGCGTATCATCCGAAAAAATGGCGGGGGGCCCATCCCTTTGGCACAGGGTCCGTTGGCGACATGGCCGGTCACCTGCTGGATGGCATGTACATGGCGCTGGAACCCGGACACCCCGAGAGCGTGGAACTCGTTGAGAGCCACGGAAGCACACCGAATACGTATCCGGAGGAAGCCATCGTGAAATGGGAGTACGATCCGGACGATTATCCGTCGTTTACGTCCTTCTGGTACGACGGCTCCCCCGATAACAAGCCGGAAAAACCGGAGGCCATCAGCAAGGAGCGGTGGAACCGAACCGGTCAGGGAAATCTGTTCATTGGAACCGAGGGCATGATTTTTGGGGGGTACACCCTCGGTCAGGCCGACAATGGAGCGCTCGTCTTTAAGAAAGATCCGGTGCTTCTCCCGGAAGACCGGGCAAAAGAAGTCGGAAAACCGGACCCGAACTTCATGCCCGACCCGACGGCGGGTCGCCACCACGCGGAATTCCTGACGGCGGTCACGGGGGAACAACCGATCGATTTTCCATCCAGTAACTTTCAGTACGCGGGGCCCCTGACGGAGGTGGTGCTGCTCGGCTCGCTCGCTCAGCGTCGGGGAGCGGTTGGAAAACCCCTCTCATTTGACGCGGAGAACCTGAAAATCACGAACGATCAAAAGGCGAATGCACTTCTCACACGCAATCCACGAGAAGGTTGGGACGTGGTTTAATCCATGAAGCAAGAACGCAGTAAGTCGGGATGGTACTGCAGTATTCTTCTTCTGGGACTGGTATGCGCAGGGTTGAGCCACTCCATGATCCCGGCTCGTGCACAATCTACTACCCGGGATCTAAATCAGCCTCCGGAGGGGTTCAGAGCGCTGTTTAACGGAAAAAACCTCCGTGGCTGGTGGGGCGAAACAACAACGAACCCCCGGTCGTACATGGACCTCCCCTCGAAGGAACTCGCCAGCCGCCGGAAGAAGAGTCGTGAAGCCGTGGCGGAACACTGGTCGGTAAACAATGGGATCCTGGTGAACGATGGAGAGGGTCCATTTCTCACCACCAATTCGTTCTACGGTGATTTCGAACTGCGACTCGAGTTCAAAATTACACCCGGCACCGATTCCGGAATTTATCTTCGCGGGATTCCGCAGGTGCAGATCTGGGACGTGACGGAACAGTCGGAGGGCTCCGGGGGACTGTGGAACAATCCGGAGGGGTGGGCGGGAAAGCAACCGGCCATGCCCGCGGATCGAGCACCCGGTCAGTGGAATCAGTTCCGGATTTTTATGGTGGGGGAACGGGTCACCGTGTTTTTAAACGGGAAACGTATTGTGGATCACGCGCGGCTGAACAATTACTTTGACCGGAACAGCTCCCTGGATCGTCGAAAGCCGGTTCCCCGCACCGGTCCGATTCAGCTGCAGACCCATGGGGGAAAAACCCAATGGCGAAACATCTTTCTCCGGGAGATTGACTCGGCGGAGGCCAATCACATCCTCCGGCGTGGGGGGATTGATAAATCGGAGAACGATTCCTTTACCTCAATCTTCAACGGGATGAATTTGGAGGGATGGACCGGAGCGGTGGACGATTACCGTATTGTTAACTGGGCCATCCAGTGTAAAGAAGGGTCCGGCGGCACCCTTTACACCGAAGAAACCTACAGCAATTTTACTGCTCAACTTGAGTTTCAGCTTCCACCGGCGGGAAACAACGGCCTGGCCATCCGTTATCCGGGTCAGGG
>CAYXQY010000029.1:0-29101 GCA_964466525.1 uncultured Planctomycetia bacterium | reverse complement strand
CGGTGTTCCAGTATCCATGAAGCTTTTTTCGCGATGGAACCTTCCGGAACATCAACTCCCGCTGCTGCCTGGAAACGGGTGAGACAATCCTCACAGAAACAGGTTTCAGGAAGAATAGGTTCAGGTTCCTCGAACTGAGCGTGCCAGTGGACATAGTCCATCCAGACCCCTTTTACGTCATGGGTGTTCAACAGCTCACGCAGTTCCATCATCCGGTACTGTTTAAAATCCGGATTTGTGGGGCATACTCCCATAAACCATGATGCCTGTTCGGCTTGTTCACCTTGATCATTAATGGGCCACGCTTCAGGGTGATCATTGATATATCCTTCGCCTTTCAGCGTCGGAAATTCAGCATACACCGCGATGCCATCCCGGTCTGCTCGCTCCATGACTTCTCCGGAGATGGAATTATGACGCATAAATATGGCATTGACACCCAGATCGGATAAATTCATGTCCTGCTGCCAGAATCCGTTTGGACTGCCGTAAATACCTCGAATTTGAATGAAGTTGGTTTCAGGTTCATCCCCGGAATAAACATTCTTTGTTCCGGCGATGACCATAAAGACAGCCAGAAAAATTGAGAGTAGCCACTTGCCGGATTGAACATCAGATCCATGGATCACTGAGATATTTAGTGTGTATATCATGAGCCTTTTCCGTTCATGTTTTTCAGAACATGTTGCATTTCAGGAATCAAAATCCCTGAGCTGTTACTTGAGGTGAAAATTGAATTCCATCCGATCAAAACTTTCAGATGTCCCTCAATGAACCAAGCAGAATTCATGTTTCTATGGTTAAAACAAATTCGATCTCTTTCAAATACGAGTGGAAATTCGAACTGTTCATTCCATGGTATTCTGACAGGTCGTTTCCTTGTGTAACTCTGACCCCTTCAATCCCGTTGAACACAGCTGACCCCCTGGTCTACTCCTTTCATCAGGCACCTGTATCCGCAGGGAACATAATTGACCTTTCAGTATGGAGAAGATTGAAAAATATCGTTGATATGAGTAAGCTGCGGCTGGATGGAACGAAGAGAAAGAGGGAGTCTCCTCCCTCCCAGGAGGTTTTAACCGAAGGTAATTGCACACGTTCACCAGAGGTACCTGATGCACTCAATTTTCCGAATTGCCCTTTTCTCTCTACTGATCCTCCCGACAACGGTCCTCGCCGGGGAAGACCACCTGATCTTTCAGGACAATTTCGAGGAGAAACTCAAGGACGGCTGGTTTTGGGTGCGCGACAAACCGGACGCACGGCGGATTCGCGATGGGGGCCTGGAGATCCGGAAATTTCCGGGAGGGATCAAATCGGCGCGGAACCTCCTCGTCCGACCCGCGTCCGAAGCGGTCCGGAAAGGAACCCCCATCCGTGTCGAGGTTACGGTAGAGCACCAACGAAAGAAGCAGTACGAACAGGCCGGACTGGTCTGGTACATCGACGACGAACATTACGTGAAGTTTGTTATGGAACAGGTCGACGGAAACCCGAAGATCGTTCTCGGGGGAACGGCCGGAGGCGGCGGCATCAAACCGCTCGACTCTGATAAAGCCCATCTCCGGTTGCAAATAACCGATAACAAAATTATCGGATTCTATCGTCTCCCGGACCATAAGGAGTGGAACCGGGTGGCCGAAGCGAACCGGCCGGAAGGAGAAAGGCCGAAACTCTCCCTCCAGTGCTACCACGGCCCAAAAGACACGAAACGATGGGCTCGCTTCACACGCTTTCGTGTCAATCGTCTCCCAGACAATGAGGAGTAAATGTATAGAATGAATGGGCATCGACGAACGTGAAGCGGCCGAAATCCTGCCCCCGACTGCTGTATTCGGTATGAGGCTCGCTGGACCGACAGAAGAATTAAAACCCATGGGGAAGATGTTCCAGCGGAGCCGCTTAATTAGACCATCTCCGAAAAGTGGGCGCGTACTCAGCGAGCGCTCTGCTGCGTCCAAAATATCAATGACTACGTCCTCCTCAAAAACCCGTCCGTAGGCTGAAAAGCCGGGGGCGATGAAAGCAGGACGTGACTAAATGTCACGTCATCTTTCATCTGAGAAGGGGTTCTTCCGATCGAACTTTTTGCAGAGAACTCGCTGAGATCTCACTGAGTGCACGCCCCCTTTTCGGAGAGGGTCTAAGTAATGTACCGGATGATCCTGAACTTTTGACCGATAACGGAAGTATATTTCTGGCTCATGACTTTGTAGATCAGATGAACGATTACGGGATCAAACAGATGTTCACACCGATTCGTTGTCCGTCGGCAAACGAGATGGACGAACTAACCTTACGCTCGGTGACAAAAAGGACGTCGCCCCTGAAACCGAAACCGCTTTAGTCACTCCGTGAACCGTTTCCATAAATTTAAACGTGACAGAGCACTAATCGTCCCAATTCATGTCCGTGTCCTTCGCACCGTCAATCCACCACGGTTCTCCTTCTTTCCGCCAGGGATCGATGATTAATCCCGTGTCGGCGTCCGTCGAACCACCGGTCGGGCAGATCAAAATCGCCGTGTGATCCACCCCTTTTGCGTCCGTTTTTTCCGCGGAATTGAACCAGGTAAGGTTAGAATCTAATTCGTCTTTGACTTGTTCAACCACTTGCTCCAACAATTTCAGCCAGTTACCGCACTTGCCTTTGTTCAGGTCCCAGATATCTCCGTTTTCCCATCCGTCGTCGCAGTGTTTCTCCACGATTTTGTTGATGATCTTCTGCGCGAGGGCCCGGGCTTCTTTTTGGGCCTGCTTTACATCTTCTTCGGACACTTCAACGTTATCATTTTTCTTTACCTGCTGCTTGAACTTCCACATCAGATCACCTGCCAGTTGATCTATTAATCTTTCTTTGTCAAATTGGTCTGAGCAATCGCTTTAATCGTATCCCGTATAGCCTCCAGTATTATAACCGCTTCCAACATCTCATAGCACTGAAGACATATTGGCATAAGGTTGCGAACTAGAAACACCTGTCAGGAGCCATCCGTTCACTCATCTTTCTTACCGTACTTTCCTTTATAGGTACGTTCACCTCCTCCCTTTTCCATGGTGCTGGGTCTTGCCCCCCTGTCCCAGGACGTGCCGCTCAGGTCAGATTTTTTTCTGGCTCGAGCCACGAACGTCCCGGATTTCTTATCGTACACAACCACAATGGTTCCCTTAGCTCCTGATTGCCCTTTGCCAACCTTGAACTTTCGGGCGATAAATCGGTCGCTGTCCTTTAACAGTTTTTTCAGCTTTTTCCTCACGCCCTTTTTCAGTTTCTTCTTTCCCTTTTTCGCCCCTTTCTTAAACAGATCTTTTTTACTTGTAGGTACACCGGCTTTTTTCAGCATTTTTTTCACGATAGGACCCGATGCGGCGGCAGCTTTTGCTCCAGCAAATAGTACCCCCATAAGGTCGATTGTTTTACTACCCATCCATTTTGCACCATTGATGGTGTTGTTGTTCCCGAACGCACGGTGGACCCATCCACTCACATGATCATCGTATCCTTCAAGGGCTTTCTTCAAAAGCTCCTTTAACTGTTCAGGACCAATTTCGTCCTTTTCCTCTCCGTTCCATCCAAGGGTGGAATTATCTTCAATCCATCCTGTATTTCCGGTATCGATAATTGAACCAACTGGCATAACTGCCCGTCCCCGGGCTTTTTTTGTGCTCGCTAAATGATTGGTGGACGGTCCGCCCTGCTCTGAAGTTTGTTTATCATTATGAGGGCCTGCCCCGTTTAAAACCGACTCGACTTTCTCGACGGAATCAAGCTTCACCCGTTGTCCATGCATTGCAGCTTCAAGCGTTCGCTCCTGCTCTTTCAACTTCCGGTTACTCGTAATCTGTTCCTCCACGACCGATCCCGGTCTCGAGGTTGAATGGACGACTTGCTCGCCGGTGTTTTCGGGAGCTGAATAATTACATACTTCTCGCTCGCCCAGCTTCGTCGGACTCTGGGAAAAGGCGATATCCGCAGAAAATCCCATCAAAACGAAGAGGATGACAGAAAAGGAAAACGTATAACTTAAACCAAAATTGAGCTTCATTAAAGAACGCATGGGGACCTCACGACGTTAAGCTGCTGATGTTTATCACCTAAGAATGGGAAAAATACAAAAAATTACTGATATTATCAAATAATAACACTATTCCTCCGGTTCAATAAAGTGTATAAACCTGCTGCGGTTGCACACTGACCTCAACTTATTCATTTCCCTGCTGGTACGTCGCGAACAACTGCTCGACTTCGTCCCGGATTTGATCTGCTGGCGCATCAGGATTCTTCAACTGAAGGTAGGTGTTCAGATCCGTCTTCATGTTCTCCGTCCGATTCAGTTCCCGATAGGCCACGGCCCGGTAGAGGTACGCCCGGGCGTACTCCCGGTCGACGTCGATGGCCCGGTCGAGGGATTTGACCGCCTTTTTCCAGTTCCCCTGCTGCATACGAATTCTCGCCAGCCCGATGTAGGCCTGCGCGTTCTCTTCGATATCGAGTGATTTCCTGAAATTGCTCACCCCCTCTTTGAAATTCCCCCGGGCAACTTGCGCCAGCCCCCGGGTATTGAGGGCATCCGTTCGTTCTGCGTTCAGTTCCAGTGCCCGTGTGGTGTCACGGATCGCCTTCTGATAGTTTCCGGCCCGGTAATAAATATGACCGCGGCGCGCGTACAGCTCGGTATCGGGGGAAGTTCCTTCTTTTTTCTTCAGTTGTTGAATCAGTTCCGTAAGGTGTGCGACCGCGTGGTCGGGTTCGTTACGGTTCATGTGTATGGCCACAAGCTCCAGCTGAGCGTTGCGATGGGCGGGTTCCAGCTCAATAGTGTTCCGAAAATGCTGGAAGGCCTGGTCCAGGTCCCCCGACTGTTTTGCTCTCATGCCCGCCTCAAACTGCGCATCCGGTGTTTCGGGCACCGTCGTGCAGGTGCAGATCACAAGAACCATCACAGTAATACATTGTTTTACGTCCTGCATAACTCCCCCATAACAAGGTGAATGAAAGCACCTGAACATCCCATGCCATAACGAGCCGACGTTTTCATCAATTTGCGTTCGATCTCATCTCTCTAATTTTCAGCCAGCTTAGAGTCTGTTGTTTCATGCAGGGGTCGAAAAGTGTAATTCAGGCCTTCTTACCTGTAAGATCACCACAGACAGGAATGTCTATGTCACAATCTTAACCCCCACAATGAAACCTGAAGAAGCAGTAATGTCACGATCAAATCCAATCCGTTCTGTAGTTTATACTGTTCACTACCGTCCCTGCTTATATACTCTCAGGAGGAGGGACCCGGTCGAATTCGGGTTCTAAAAACGCACCACCCCCTCCAGCGAGAGAAGGTTCAGATCGTACTCGCCAACGCCGTCGTCGGCTTCCTTCTTTGTGTATTGATACCCTCCCGTCAGGTCGGTGAATTCGGCCAGCCCGGACCACGTCAGCTCCAGGCCGAACCGGTAAAACTCCTTGGTGTCCTGGATCACGCCGGAATCCGCCTCGTCGCGATGGTCGTAACTTGCGGAGGAGGACAGGGTCCAGTCCTCAACGAGGTTCTGATCGTACTGCACCAGAAGCTCGTTGCTGGTGACGAAGTTGGTTAGGGTGGATTCCTTGGGCTGGTGACTGATCTGCGTTTTCAGTCGGCCCTTTTCGACGGGTTTCCACAGGGCAGTTCCCCGAAGGACGTACTCATCGTAATTCTCGTCCGAGGAATAGTCGGTGTCCCGGTATCCGGCGTCCATGATCACGCCGAAGGTCTGATTCGGGTTCCACTGAATCCCCCCTGTCACTTCGCCGTAGTCGTTATCCAGTCCCTCGTCGTAGTCCTGGGTCCCGTACTCGGCACCGGCACGCAGCCTGAAGGGATCACTCAGGTTATACGACACCGATCCATTCACCCCTCGATCGGTCCAGTCAAGACCATCGAAGATATCGGCCACCTCGTACTCCTGGTACCGGTACAGCAGCTCGGCACGCAGGCGTTCTCCATCCCGCCCAACCCCTCCTTCAAACGACGTCTGACGGGTGGTTAACTGATCCTCAAGCGTCAAATCAAGTGGAGAATTGGTTTCGTCGTAGGAGGCGCCGGCGATGGTATACCAGGTCTCGGAAAACTGGTATTCACCATTCAGGAAACCGCGAAAATCCAGGTCGTCGTCCACGTCGTCATTTTCAAAATAATGCCGCACCGCTGTGGACATGGAGGAGTCGACCTTGAGTTTCTCCCCCGGATACAAAAGCGAAAAACCGGGAGTGGTTCGTGAGATGATGTCGTTTTCTTCCCCGGATTCTTCACGGAAAATATTGGAGTCGTACTCGAATCGCTGTGATAGGTACGGGGCAAAGTCCACCGTTTCCGAACCCAACCCGATCAGCCTTCCTTCTTTCACGCCCTGGTCCTGTGATTGAGTAACGGACAACAGTTGCATCATGCACAACAATGCAATCGAAGCCGGAACAATGAAAAAAAGGAAACGGACCGGGGAATATAGGAGGGTCTGCTCGTTATCCATTTTCGACCTCCTTATCTTATCTGATTGTGTGCATCGTACAGACGCTGATAACAGTTTTCACGCATGGGGACGTTCAGGCTATCAGTTAATCATCTCCCTGTTTGATGACAAATTTATGTTGATTTTGTTGGTTCTGCTGGCTCTTTTTGTTTCTTGAACTCTGTATATCCTCCGGATCAAGAGCACGGGAGAGCCGACCGTCGAAACGCTTGCTGTGCGCGCGTTCTGTGCTCTCCTGAGAAACAGCTTTAACGGGGGTTTTGTCTATACCTGCAACCGGCATGGCATTCGCCTCCGGCAGGTTTTGATCCTGATTGTGTGAATTGATCGATTGACAGCCCGGACTCGCCACGAGAACCGTAACAAGCATTAGAACCGAAAAATGTATAAACCATCTCATGGGACATTCACCTGTAACTGTGGGTCAGAACAGACGAACCATACCAAAATCTGGATGGATATCAGAAGCACGAATTTTATCGCTTTTAAAAATATGCACCTCTTCCAGAATTACAACATATATCAATAAATATACATTATCAACCTACCTCTAATGTGTTTACATAAACCTGTCAAACTTCAAAAATTGAGGGGCAAATTTTCCACACATCGTTTGACTCGACTGGTTCCTTCAGCTGCTGATTCAGCGTTTCGATGTTTAACGGAATTACTCAGGAATAGGAATTTATAGAAGGAAAAAACCTACTCAGGAAAGACGTGTTGAAAGATTTGAACGGTATTCATTCAAAGCCAGAACTGACGTGTAAATAACGGAAATTACCCAACAAGTTGGGGCAAAACGCGGGCTTTTCTGATTTTCGATTTTCATATTCATATAGAACACACAATCTGTTTGAAAAAAGGGCAAAAGAGAGATAAATTACTTGTTGAACCTCGCCTGAATCCGGGAACAATTTCGTCCTTTCCGGGGGTGCAACGTGATCGTCGGTGCCGTTCGAGAAACATATCCCGGGGAAACACGGGTGGCCATCACGCCGGAAACAGCCGAAACGTTGAGTGAACGGGACGTGGATGTGTTGATTGAATCCGGAGCGGGGGAGGGTGCATGGTATTCCGACAGTGAGTACCAGGAGGCGGGCTGCCGGATCGTGGAGGAACGGGCGGATGTACTTGCCGAACTGGATGTTCTGTTTCAGGTGCGGGGCCTGGCCGCGGATCGTGATGGATGGACACGAGATCTTGAACACCTCCAGGCGGGACAAACCCTTGTCGGGTTGATGCATCCATATGACGCGGAGGACGAAATTAAACAGGCGGCCGAACGTAACGTACGCGTGCTGGCCCTGGATCTTCTTCCACGCATCAGCCGGGCACAGAGCATGGATGCGCTCACCTCGCAATCGAACATCGGCGGATACATGTCCGTGATTCAAGCGGCAAACGCCCTGCCGAAGCTGTTTCCCATGATGATGACAGCAGCAGGAACGGTCAAACCCGTTAACGTGTTTGTTATTGGGGCCGGTGTGGCCGGTCTTCAGGCCATCGCAACCGCCCGTCGGCTCGGTGCCCGGGTCGAGGCATACGACATACGTCTGGAGGTGAAGGAACAGGTTGAAAGCCTGGGAGCGGACTTCGTGGAACTGGATCTGGAAACGAAGGACGCGGAAGGGGAAACCGGTTACGCCCGGGAGATGGATGAGACGTTTTACGCCCGGCAGCGAGAACGACTCACGGAGGTGACCTCGTACACAGATGTAGTCATCACAACGGCGAACATCCCCGGAAGACCGGCCCCGGAGCTACTCTCCGAGGAGATGGTGGAGCAAATGAACCCCGGTTCCGTCATCGTGGACCTTGCCGCGCCGAACGGCGGAAACTGCGAGTTAACCGAAACGGGAGATACCGTACAGAAACACGGCGTTACGATTTCGGGCCCCACAAATCTGCCGGCGGACGTCCCAAAGACCGCCAGCGACCTGTATGCCCGGAACATGGTGTCCTTCCTGACCGAATTCACGCAGGACGGTGAATTCACCCTGGACCGGGACGACGAAATTATTGCATCCAGTCTATTAACCGCCGAAGGTGACGTGTTAAACCCTCACCTGGATTCGGAAGACCAGAAAGAAACGGAGGAATAAACCACAATGGAAGAAGCGGTCACGCTCTTAACCATCTTTATCCTATCCGGTTTCGTCGGATATGAAATCATCACGAAAATTCCGCCCAACCTCCACACCCCCCTTCTGTCCGGAGCAAACGCCATTTCCGGCATCACACTCGTCGGGTCCGTGGTCGCGGCGGGCGCCGGTGGGACGACCCTGACAATGGTTCTCGGGTTTGTCGCGGTGGTCATGGCGACGATTAACGTTGTTGGAGGGTACCTGGTCACCCATCGGATGCTGAGCATGTTTCGCAAAGACCGGGAGGAATGACCCATGCTTGAACACCTGCCAGTATGGATTCGCGACCTGTCGTACCTGTTTGCCGGGGTGCTTTTCATCCTTGGATTGAAAGACATGACCCATCCCCGTACGGCGGTGCGGGGTAATTTCGTCTCGGCGCTGGCGATGTTTATCGCCGTGGTCGTGACGGTACTGTGGTTTGAAATTTTACATCCGGCTGTGCTGCTTGCGGGAGTAGTTTTGGGCACGGGAATTGGTATCTGGCTGGCCGTCTCGGTCGAGATGACCGAAATGCCGGAACTTGTGGGGTTGTTCAACGGATTTGGCGGAGGGGCATCGGCGGTGGTCGCCGGTGCTGAGCTCGTGGAGCTGGTCAGCAGTTCGGGCGGCCTTGAAGGGTTATATGGTGCGACCATCGCGGCCGGTGCATCGGGAATTATCGGCGGCGTCACACTGTCCGGCAGTCTTGTGGCGGCAGGAAAACTGCACGGATGGGTCAACGATTCCCCGATTCGGTACACCGGAGAACACGTGATAAAAGTACTTCTTCTTCTGGTAGCCCTGAGCTCCGGAGCATATCTCGTGGTCCAGCCGGAGTGGCTCGAAGCGGGACTGAAACTGACCTGGGTGCCCCCCTACTGGTTTCTGCTCGCAGCGGCCCTCGCACTTGGTGTGACCCTGGTGATCTCCATCGGAGGAGCAGACATGCCGGTTGTAATCGCCCTGCTGAACTCCTATTCCGGCCTTGCGGCGGCGGGAACCGGGTTCGTCCTTGAAAACACCGTGTTAATCATCGCCGGAACCCTCGTAGGGTTTGCGGGCTTTATCCTCACCCTGATCATGTGCAATGCCATGAACCGCTCGATAGCAAACGTGTTTTTCGGGGGTGTGGGGGAGGTGCGGGAAACCGACATGGACGATATTTACGAGGGAAATATCACGGAAACCTCCCCGGAGGAGCTTGAAATGTTGCTGGACACAGCCGGAAGGGTGGTGATCGCCCCCGGCTATGGCATGGCTGTTGCCCAGGCGCAGCACGCGGTGAAAGATCTGATGGAGGCCCTCACAGAGCACGGTGTTGACGTTGAATTTGCGATTCATCCCGTCGCCGGACGTATGCCGGGTCACATGAACGTGCTTCTTGCGGAGGCGGATGTTCCGTATGACCGATTGCACGAACTTGAGGAAATAAACCCGACCTTTTCTCGAACCGACGTCGTCATAACAATCGGGGCCAATGACGTCATCAATCCGGTTGCCGCGGAAGAAGAAGGAACCCCCATCTCCGGCATGCCCGTCCTCAAGGTCTGGGACGCCCAGACAGTCGTGGTCAACAAACGCAGTCTAAGTACCGGTTTCGCTGGAATTCCCAATCCCCTGTTTGCCCGCGACAACACCCTCATGCTGTTCGGGGATGCAAGAGATGTGACGCAGGAAGTGGTCAATGTTTTTCAGGAAACCCACGGTTGACCTGAATTCGTCCACGCCGAAGGAGCAGCGAACCCGCTATCCGGTATACCCACCTGTCATGTATTGTTCGAGGTAACGAATCCTCGTTTTTCGCTCGCGTGAAAGGTGTTTCACGCAATCTCCGATGGAGATAATACCGACCATCTCCCCCGAATAACCCGCTTTTACGACCGGGAGGTGGCGGATTTTTTCCCCCGTGATAATCGCGAGACACTCCTCGACCTCATAGGTCGGATCAACAACAATCAGGTCGGAGGTCATGACCTCCCGGACCGGCACATCCTCCGGTACATCCGGATCTAACGTGACACGCCGGAGATAGTCCCGTTCGCTGAAGATTCCATCCGGCAGTGAACCATCCTCGGACACAACCACCGACCCCACATTCCGCTCAACCATCCGCTGAATCGCCTCATGAGCCGAGTCATCGGGCCTGACCGTGAGGACAAAATCCCCTTTTCTGTTCAGTATGTCCTGCACCTTGTTACCCATCGTGCACCTCCTCCTCAAAAGGCGTTATGACCGGGCGATAAGAGTGGTACGCTACCACGATACGCACTCATATTCAACCTTTTCGAGGAAACCTTTCCCAACGATTAAACGATTCCGGCGGTTGAACCTCACCGTTTCATAAACCGAAACGAAAAGGGGATCAAAAAACGTCGGGATGCAGCTGATTCATGTCGCTTTGCAGGTGCTTTTTTTACGAAGTATGTTCAAGAAGCCCGCTCCCATGAGACCTCCACTTTTTCCTCTACAGACAATTATTGTCCCCTTTACTTAAGTAATCGGTCCAGCAGCCGGTCTTCTTTTTCCTTGCTGATCTCAATTGAGTTGGTCAGGGTCAGGACCGGCGTTCGTGTCAGAACTGGATCTGTAACAGGTTCATCCTCCTGTTCGAACATATCCTGATAAATTTGATCTACACGATCGGATAACTGATCAATCCTGTTCTCGATTTGCTCAACCCTTTCACCGATCGAACCGAGTGATGCTTCTTCTGAGTTCTGGTCCTTTTGTTCTCGGTAATTCATCTTATCGCTATCCGTGCCATACGGTTCATTTTTTTCTTCCAGGTTGTGATTCGAATACGATTGAGCATATCCGCAAAGGAAGTTTCTTCCTTGGTTCCATACCAGGGCATTCGTTTTTGCGCCTGTTCCACGTCCTTTTCCGGTTCCCCGTGCTTGATATACCACAACACCACAACACCGTAGGTATAGAAGACAAACGGGACCGTCCTCTTCACCGCTTTCTCATTTTCCTGATTGTCTTCATGTGGATTCGGGCCGGGCTGGTTTCCCTTATCTGCATCGCCGTCCTCACCTCTCCACCATCCATTCTGGTGATCCTCCCATCCCAGGTGCTGTTTCACCTGCCGGTAGGTCACCTACTGACTCCAGCGACGGGTGAACACACGCCCGAACGTCTCCACCGACATCTCCAGATCGGTGGTGACATACGCACGGGATTCATATTCTTCGTCCGGATCGCGAATGACAAATACTTTCACCGGACGGTCCTCGAACACGGTTGGCCAACGTCCCACCATGCCTGTGTATTCAATCTCCACTTCTTTCCCATATAACTGGATCTCTTTGGTGATCAGCTGCTCCCCTTCCAGCAGCTCCTTGGGTTTGGGTAGGCGTTCTTCTTCCTGAGGGGATTCTTCTTCCGAGGAGCGGGCCGGATCGTACAAAACGGCATCGGTTTGCATGGTCCCCATCAGCTCAACTTCTTCGGGCAATTCCCGGGCAACCGTGGAGGAAACGTATTCATAATCACCCACAATCTGCATCTTCATCCCCTCTGGCAGCCATTCGTGCATTTGTTTGATCATCTCCCTGGCATGTTCGGTCCGTTTCTTATATTTCTCCTCGGGACAGTGTTTCTTTCCCCGGTACAGACGGGTTAGGATGGGAAGGGCCACCCTCTCCCCTTGTCACTCCAGGGTTTTTGCACCCACAAACTCAACGTCACCAAGTTGTGCCCAAACGCTTTCTTTTTTTGAGGGGAACTCGCGGTCCGTTTTCCGTAGGTGGATCCGGCCAGGTCGACGTGCATGCCCCCCCAGAGGTGCGGACCGGATCGATGATGAAGGGTATCGTCAATAATCAGGGTGATCTTCTCCTTATTCATCTGTTCTGCGTAAATCTCGAATAAAACCTTCCCCAGATGATCATTGTTCCACTCGGCTCGAGAGAAAAATCGGTAGTAGGCAGCGTGATTCTTCTGGTATCCTTCTTTTCCCACCCCGTACTGGATGACCCGACTGATACTGTGTCGGTTCACACAAAGCATCCAGCCGATCATTAGCAGTTTGAAATTTTGAAAACTGGGGGCGCTAAACTGGTCTTGAAACTTCAAGAGTATATTCTCGATTGGCGAAGGTATATAATCCATTTAACCTCCTTTTCCCGAATTGGGTGAAATTATGTTTCGAAATTTTCCATTCGGGAAAGGAGGCTTTTTTCTTTACCTCTCCTTAGTTTTCCTGCACCATCCCGTTTTTGTATATGCAAAGAATATCGTCCTTCCGTGGACCGGTTTTACTGGATCCGGTCATTTAATCTGCTTTAAAATGGTAAAAGTCGAGCCTTGGGGACGGATCCAATCAAAAGCCTTCAGGGAACGGACGACGATGCCGCGTACCTCGGCTATTTTAATTTATTGCTCAGTTATCACCGACTACTTTATCCATCGTCAAAATACGCTTCGTTGAACGATCGGATTACCAGCGCACTCGTGCGCAGACTCAAGAACAGTTCGCTGAAACTTCCTGAGACCTACCCGGACCAGGTCTTTCCGGTGGACAACTGTGCCGTCCTGGGATCTATTGGCCTCTATGATCGAGCCACAAACAGTGATCACAGTCAGCTGATAAACAAATTCCTGGAACGATTCCGGTAGGACTACATCGATTCGGAAACGGGGCTCCTGTATCAGGCCGTCCAGGAAGAATCAGGAAAACCCATGGATAAACCCCGGGGATCCGGAACGACACTTGGACTGTATTTTCTGTCGTTTGCGGATCACGACACTCGATGGGCGGACAACAATTCGGAAAGAATACTGCTCTGCTTGACATGCGGTCGCACAGTGGAATCACTAATTTTTCACCGGAAGACCGAACCATAACCGTTCTATTTTTGGATTCTCGATCAGAAAACGAATTACTATATCACCAGAGGATCTCAGAGATGATGAAGGAAACACACCAGAGAATCGGTTATTTTCTTATGTTCCCGGTCATTCTTTTTAGTAGTATGTGTTTCTTTATTACCGAACGGGCTTCCTCACAGGAGACGGATGGTTTTGATTACGTCAATGTCAGGGATTTCGGCGCGGTCGGAGATGGGGAAACCGACGATACGGAAGCCATCCAGGAAGCCGTCAATTCTGTAGGCAGGGGCACGGTGTATATCCCGGAAGGGACATATATCATCACGTCTCCTATAAAATTGAATTACCGCAGATCTCTGATTGGGGAACCGGCGAAAGAAGATTTCGGGGGCAGTGTTTTGAAAGCCGGCGCCGACATGGACTCGATGATCACGACCGATGGCTGGGGGCATAACATGCGAATTGAAAGCCTGACCCTGGACGGCAGTGCCGACCAGGGGTACGCCGTAGACCGGGGATTGGAGCTGACCTTTTTTACGGGAAGCCGCGTCGGGAACGTAAAGATCAAGAACCTCAGAGGGACAGGCATATATTTTAGTAGTTACGACGGTCGTCCAGCCTGGATTGGCTGGTTTGAAGGACTCCAGATCGAGATCGTGGGCGATGACCATTTCGCCATTCGCGCAAAAGGCACGGACTCATACTTCAAACACATTCGGATTTCCGGCGGAAAAGGCATCCGGGATGAATTCTCCGGCGGTAATCTCTACCAGAATGTGGTTGTGAAAAATTCCCATGCCTCCGGCTTCCAACTGGGGGGATTGCAGGGAGCGGGAACAGGAATCTCCATCGTGAATTCAATATTCATGAACAACCAGGACCATGGAATCAACATATATGCGAAGGACCGCCCCCTTGGCCACCCAAAGGTAGATCAGCAGTATAGCAACGCGATCTCGGTCATGGGCTGTGTCTTCGAGGGCAACGAAACGTCCGACGTCATTCTTCGAGGCGGGCGGTCGGTGAGTTTGATGAAGAATGATTTTAAATCGACCGATACCAGCAGCGGGCACAATGTGTATTCGACCAATTCGCCAATTGATGCGAATTATAACGATGTGATGAACAACCGGTTCGCCGCTTCAGGTGCAGACCCCGTGGACCTGGCCGGAAGTGACTCGACGGTAAAGTACAACAAATTTGGCGTAAGCGATTTTTCGAGCAGTGAAGCGGGATTGAAAACCGTCATTGACCCGCGGTGGCTCAAAAAAATATATGACGTCCAGAGCGAGAAAAGAGATCAGGTGGTTTACAACGTCAAAAAGCACGGTGCAAAAGCGAATGGTTCCTCGGACGACACCGAAGCGATTCAGGATGCAATCAACAATATTCCACCCGGCGGCGTCGTCTATTTTCCGGGTGGGGATTATAAAATCACCTCAACACTCGTATTGAAAAGTGATATTACGTTACTCGGTGAAGGCAGGCACGGGGATGTCACCAGTTTTCATTTGAGCGAGGACCTTACAAATTTATTGAAAACCAATAAACCGACCTCCAATGTCCTCATCAGCCGGTTCAATCCCGGAGGAACGATGGACCTGCAGCATCTGTCGAACAGCGTCATCGATCGGGTGCGGGGGGGCTCGATCCATCTGGGATCGGACGCATCAAATGTTGTCATTAAAGGCTCTCAGGGCGTTGGTCCGGTTTTACAGGGAAAAAACCATATTCTGCAAAGTCTGTATATAAGACGTGCAACGATTAAGGGCGAAGGGGGCGGGCACGTCATCCAGAACACGCATGCGGATTTATCAGACGATGTTTCCTTCTTGTTCACGGACCCCCGGAACAGCCCCATGAATACCCTGGTTCGAAACTGTTATTTTGATTTGAATAAGGGCGATGTGTTTCGCTTCGATTTCGAAAAACCCCAGGTGGCCAATGTCGCTATTCAATCCGTGTGTTTCAGAAATAACGGAACGGAATTCGCCCTGCGAAATGCACATAATGTGATCATCGAGGGCGCGATGTCCTACGATTACGAAGCGGATCCGTTTCGGATCGAGGGGGATGTAAAGAATCTTCAATTCCGGGGTAGCCGCTTTGCCAAATACACCCTGCCCTCCTCATTTCGCTGACACAGTAATTCAGCAGTAATATTTTTCGTTTCCGTCTTCTGGTTTGAACGTTCGAACGTCTCGCCGGCACCTGTATTCGGGTGATCTAATTAATAAAACCAACAAACCCCCACAAGAACCCATTCAAAAATACCCTATCAGCTTATAATAGACAGACCGCTATTTTCGTCCCACACGTTGTCTTCACTTAAGAAACCACATAACTCATGCACCTGAAAGCGAATGCATGTCGATATTTTTTACTCATAATAATTCTGGCTGGTAGCGACTTGCTGATTGCCGAGCCGTCTGCGCAAACAGAAGAAACATGGACCGATCAGGAGTTAGCCGAAAAATTCCGGACAACGACTCGTACGATCGCGTGCTACAGCGTGCTAACAAACAACTCAAAGGTGGATTTGAAGTGGGAATTGGTTATACATCGGTCTGGATCCGTGACGTGAACACGTTTATTGAACAGTCGTTGCACGTGAACGATTCGGATCTGGTGCGAAAGAAACTTCTTACGTTTTTCCATTTCCAGAAAAAAAAAACGGGGATGTCCCGGATGGTTACGCGCCCAAAAATAAACCGCACGCAGCAAATCGGGACGATCACGATCGCCGCTCGGCAACCCGTCCCGGTCTGCTGGCACAGGAAAATACGGTGGCGACGGATCAGGAAAGCTCATTAGTCCAGGCCATCCACAAATATGTTCAGGTCACGGGGGATCGCTCGATTCTGGATCATGAGGTGAACGGAACCCCGGTTCGAAAACGGTTACACCACGCTTTGAACTATGTCATGAATCACCGCTTCAGCAAAGAGTACGGACTGGTATGGGGGGCAACGGCTGTTGACTGGGGCGAAGTACAACCGGAACACGAGTGGGGCGTTGACATTGACGAAAACACGCATCGAGCCATTGACCTATACGATAACGTAATGTTTCTTATTGCCATCGAATTATACCTTGACTTCGTCAGGAAATCGGAACGCAAAACCCATTGGACGAAGGTTCACTCCCGGATCAGCGCGAACACGATGGAACACCTCTGGGATGCGGAACGAAAGAAGTTTCGTCCGAACATTTATCTTGACGGAAGCCCGTGGCCGGACTGGTTTGATGAATCCCGGATCTATTATACCGGTTCACCCGCTATGGCCTTACGGGGGGCTTCTGTCGGAGAAGCAGATTGACCAGATGTATAGAAATATTGTAAACACAAAACGCTACGCCGGTGCGACGACCGTGGGCATCGTGAACTTCCCAGCTTACCCGGCCGGTTTTTTTTAAAATAAAACACTGAAACTATATCACTACCAGAACGGTGGTGACAGGAGCTGGTGGGGGGCCGAATCTGCCAGTATCTGATTCGAGCGGAACGCGTACGTGCAGCGTATCGGGAACTCCAACCCATGGTGGATCGAGTAATCGAGAAACGCTTGACCTGCTGGCTCCCCCCGCGTTCGGCGACCAGATGCTGATCGTTCGTCGCGTCGGCGGCCAGCCGAACCGGCGACTCGAGGCCTTCGTCGACGACGGTGCGTCGCACCCCTTTTTCGGATCCACCGAGAGGATGCGCTGATCGGAGCTCACGAAGACCTGTTCGTCCGGCCCGACCGCCACTCCGGACGTCGCGGGGACCTCGATCGCGTGGCGCGTGGACCCGTCTTTTTTGCTGAGCCAGCGCATCGAGTCCTGTTTCCGGAAGGAAATTACCAGCGTGCTTCCATGCGCGGCGACATCGGCGCCGGCGACCCTGTCGGATCCGCTGCTGTACCGAAACCGCACCGCCTTGCGCCGGTCGATGTTTTCCCTGACTGCTTCCGGCAGCGGATCCCAGCGTCCCTTTCGATTGTATTTGTTCACCTGCACCTTTCCCGTCGCGGCGTCGATCGGGTGGAGCCGACCGTTCTGCTGGAGCATGTAGATCATGCCCCTGCCGTCCGCGGCCATGGCGGTCCCGCCCTGGAAGCGGTCATGTGTCACCCCCCCTCGATGCGGTCCAGTATCGCTTCCGACCGTCCAGGGACTGATTCAGCAGCACGGGTGCGGTTTCCGTGACTTCGGCGGCAACGTACATGCCGGTGCCGTCGACCGCGATCGACGCGGCTCCTCCGTGGCTTCCGACCCACTGGTGATACGGACGGGAGTCCGGGTTCGTGCCGAGGCTCGTGACGTACTCGGCCCTGAACTTCGGCTTGCGCAGCGTGCGCCATTCGTATTCCCCGGGCGGGAGCGATTGACCGGAACGGTCCAGGCCGTCCCAGGTCAGGGTGTGGGTTCCGGACTCGCTCCACCGTCCGCGCAGCAGCTCCCGCAAGAGCCGGCCGTCGCTGTCGTACACCGCGGCCGAGACCTGCCCGGCTTTCTCGACGCTGAATTCGAATATTTGATGAGCCGAAGCGGAATGAATCACCGGAAATGCCAGGGCGAGGACCACCGGCAAACTCAACCCGGCTCGTCACGCGGCGCCTTTGGAAGTCTGTCCGAGCAGACCGGCCTCCAGGAAAAAAAAGTTTTCCGGAAAAGAATACAGGTCCATTGCATGACAGCGCAGGACGTTATAAATGAGAAAATGGTTATCCTGAGGAGTATATATGAAACGGGTGGCCAGTGAAAACTGAGTCTTACAAAATCCTCCTTCCCAGTGGAGGTAAATGAAACGATTCCCATTGTTTATCGGTGATTTTTCAGCTTGATAAGCAGAGAAAAGAAAACCCGGATCGTAGCCCATCCGAGGGATCTTGAGAAAAAAATTAAACCTGTAGCACACCTTTCCATAAGCCCCGAAGTGGGCGACACAGTGATAGCCCCCGGTGAAGCGAGTGAAAACGAGTGGAACCGGGGGACAACAAAGTGCAGCAGGAAAGGATTCCCCCGGGGAATGGATCGCTATGGAACGCTCCATAATTGCCAGAAAACCACAACAGTGGGTCCCGGGTGCTATTCCAGAAGCCTTTCAGGGATGAAAACCCCGTCAGCAAACGAAATACTCCTTGTTATTCGCTTAATTCACCGCCATTGCCCTCCTTCCGCAGGCGACGCCCTGAGCATAAAGAACCGGGAACGAACGGAATCGCGCCGGCACGCGGAGTTACGAACGAATTCCCCTTGCTCCAGTTGCAGTGTGTTTTCCTCGTGATAGAGCGCGGCGTTCAAAATTTTTCCAATCGATCGGAGGGATTGATTCCGGGGTTGACCGCCAGATCTAACGCTGTAAAATGGATCATATCACCGGAGATTTAACCGTTGTTTTTTTCGTTCCCCAGAAAAGCCAACGGAACCCGGTCCAATGATTTCTCACAAAGAAAACCCGTTACAGGTCGACGGGCATTTCATCGAGCAGGTGCTGCTGTTCCTGTCTTTTTTTCTGCTGCCCGTTTCCGTATTCGGACAGGAGAAACAACGGAATGCCAACCTTCAAGTCGGCATCATAGCGGATGCCCAGTACGCCGACGTGAAAGGCGGCAGGCGGAAGTATCGAAAATCCCTTCGGAAACTCACGGCCTGTGTGCAAAAATTTAACCAGGAAGGAGTGGACCTGACCATTCAGCTCGGGGATTTGATTGATCGCCGGGTCAAGAACTTCAAACCCGTTCTGTCCAGACTGAACAGAATGGACAATCCCGTTTATCACGTGCTTGGCAATCATGATTTTTCAATTCGTCAAAGCGGCGACGTGGTTCCGGACCTTCTCAACCTTGACCATCGATACTATCAGTTCCAGCTTCGAAACTGGACGTTTGTCGTACTTGACGGAAACGACCTCAGCACGTTTGCATGGCCGAAATCCAGTGACCGGCATCAACGGGCCAGACAGATGCGGAAGAAGCTCAAAAAAACAGGGGCTCCTAATGCGAAATCGTGGAACGGGGGAATTGGACGCAAGCAAAAGAAATGGTTTAGAACGGTGTTAAAACAGGCGGATCGGCGGAACCGGAATGTCATTGTGCTCTGCCATTACCCCGTGTACCCGACCAACGTCCACAACCTGTACAACGACAATGAGATCATCGAGATACTCGAGACCTATTCCAGTCCAGTCGCTTACCTTTCCGGTCATAACCATGGTGGAAACTACGGGAGGAAAAACGGAATTCATTACCTGACCCTCAAAGGCATGGTCGACACGAACAAAAATAGCTTCGCGATTCTGGAACTGTCTCCGAACCGGTTGACGGTTCGAGGGTTCGGGCGCGAGAAAGATCGAACCCTGGCCCTTCCGGAGAAGTCCCCGCGGTAAGGTCTGTGTGAACGAGGGGGGGTGTGTCGTTTCGAGGTGATCCGGCAAAAGCAGGAACGGACCGTGGACCATCGATTATGGAAGCGGTCCGGGGAAAAACTGTCGGCATTCTTCAATCCGCGACGAAGGTCACCCGAAAACAAGTGAACTCGATAAAGACGACGCGGGTACACGCAGTGAGAAAGGGACGAAAAGGGAGCTTTCTTCGGAATTCCGTGCAGACGTTCCGTATCAATCATCCTGAACGATGTGCTCCAGACTGCGCAGTTCAGGAGTGTCGGAGCTGGTTTGGATCCGCTTGATAAGGTCCTGAAGTCGACCGGCCAGCTTTTCGCGACCCCAGTCGTTCGCGAGTGTTTTTCTGAACTTACGCAGTTCGGGAAGAAGTGGTTTTGCGGCACCGCCATATTCATCCAGTACCTTCAGCCCTTTCTTAATGCGGTAATGGCGGTTCCAGCGATCCTCTTTCATCACGTCCATGCAGAGAGACAGGCCTTCCCGGAAGCGGTGTCTGGCAAGGAGTTTGAGCCCGGCCATCCGCACGCCGTCCGCGAACATGATACCGCTTGGGGCCAGTTCGACAATGGCTTCGCGGATGGATGGAAGGAGGGGCCTGATCTCTTCAAACGAGAGCTTCTGGTACACGTTGGCCACCGCCCCTCGCGCCCGTCCGTCCTGATTCTCAAGCCCCGCCCGGATCGCTTTACGCAGCAGCTTGCGATTGACGTTGGCAAACGAATTGTTCAACATCCCGTCAAACACCGCGAAAGAGAGATACCGTTGCTGCATATTGCGCGGATCGTCCGGTGTCGGACCTCTGGCCATCATCTCGAGCAGTTTTGGAAGGGCTTTCATGGCCGGGTCGCCGATCGCCGCCAGGGCCTCGGCGGACTTGATGCGAAACCAGAGACTGTCGTCGCGCAGCGCCCTGCGCAGGACCGGTACGGCGGGGGCGGCCCTGCCTTTTAACCGGGCAAGCGCCCGACACGCGCCGAGGCGCCGGTCGTCGTCGGAGGACTTGAGCATGTTCACCAGTTCGGATACCGGGGGATCGTCGCGGCGGCCGAGCACCTTCGCAGCCCGGTTACGCACGACCGGGGACCAGTACCCGAGAAGTTGCAATAGATCACGCTCCCCTTTCGATTCCCATTCGCTGAGCCGATCCTTTGGGTTCCAGCCCCGACCGTGGCGAACGAGGTTTTCCGCGGTACCGGCGTCCATTCGTGGAGCGCTGAACCCCTGTTTTCCGGTCAGCCAGAGCTCCCGTCTCGGCAGCGCATAGGCAAGCAGATACGCGCCGGTGACGTCCCAGTCGTGATAGGTATCGTTCCTGTTTTTGGGCGTACCCTGATGAACGAACGTTCCGTCCCAGCGCCGCGCGAGGTCGAAATACCAGGCCCCGTATTCTTCCATCCATGCGCCGGTGGCCTTCGGACCGGAGCGTGCCACGGCCGGAAGCGCCCAGAGAAGGTTGAAGAAGTTGCCGGTATGCCCCATATCCCGTTCCGCCCCGTGGGAGGTGACGCACATCCTGGAGAAATACGCAGTGCCACGCGGTTCGTCGAGCAGATCAAACAGCACCGTGGCCATCCCGTTCTTTCCGTTGTTTTCGTGGGTTTGCATCCATGGATCGTGATCCCCGTAAGGAACGGAACCTTTCCCGATGTAGAAACGAATCAGTTTCGTGCTGCGTTGAATGGCGCGTGAAACCTCCGGGTCATCCACCCCGACCCTGCGTGCCATCACCAGCGAGATGGTCAGCGGCAATCCCGCTGCATTCATCATTC
Source organism: uncultured Planctomycetia bacterium (assembly GCA_964466525.1). Taxonomy (GTDB): domain Bacteria; phylum Planctomycetota; class MHYJ01; order CAYXQY01; family CAYXQY01; genus CAYXQY01. The sequence continues at coordinate 7,479 of CAYXQY010000029.1, read as the reverse complement.
CGTAACCGGGTGCGTGGCCGCTGGGCCGGGCGAAGCTGTGCCCCCACGAACCGACCATGCTCTGCCCCTCGGCCGCTTCAATTGCCATCCGTGTCAGACCCGGCATCACCGACTCGTCACCGGTCGCCTGAACATACTCCGCGAGAAACATCATGATGTAGCCGTACCACCATGGCCGCCTGGAGGAAGGCGGATTTTTTGATAGCAATTGAGCCTCCTTTTTGACCAGCGGAAGATACGTTTCATCACCGGACCCCAGCAGGGCCAATGCGTTGAGCGAACGCGTGATCGGATTGCGCTGTTTGGTGTACGAGGACGCCGACATTTGATCGGCCAGCACCTCGCACCCCTGCTCAAAAATGCGTCTGGATTTGCCGCCGTTATACGGGGCCGTCTTGCTGTATCGTCCCATGACCGGAAGCTTGACCACGACCGTCCCCGTCTCACCATCACGCCAGACGAGCAACGACAGATTGCCACCGCCCTCCCTTGTTTCGGCCTGCGTAATCGCTTTCCCCAGTTCAGTCCGGGGATCGTACGCAAACGGTTCGCCGTTGACCCCCAGGATGACATCCCCCACTTTGAGCACGCCGTCGGCCGGCGAGTTGTCCGCCACCTTCGTGACGTGTATCTGTCGTGCGTTGAGGGTGGTCTTCCCGTGGGTGTACATCCAGCCGCGCGCCCCCGTCGGGCCGAGGTTCCAGTCGTGAGGAGCGTCTTCGGGAATCGCATCGCCCTCGGTAAAGTCCGGCTTCTCCGCCCCCAGAAGCGATGTCTGCGTCGCGAGAACCAGTGTTGCAAGCAGGAAGGCGAACAGAACGCCCGGCCCTCGGCGGCTCCACTCGCCGAAGACGGCCGTCCGGGACGTTCGGTCTGAACCCGTGCAGTGTGAACAATGCCTCATATTATCCTTCATTCCAGTGACAACAGGAAAACAAAATCCGAGAACGCAGTATAAACAAAACACAGGTCGACTTGTATTCCCAAAATAACGGACCTGCTTCGTCGAGGGAACGACACCGGCAAAAGGAGATTCCCACACTTGAGTAACCCCCTCTGCCTCGATCCTGAAAACGGCAGAAACACGGAACATCGCCGTGATTGCTTCCCCCGTCGGAATTGACCATAATACGCTCATCGCCGGGTAATTTGGGCACAAACGAATTCGTGCGAGTTTATTATCCGCGATCTCCGGTACAGTTAGAAGCGAAATAATCGTCCGGAACTGACCCGCCCTCTTTTCTTTTTGACGGAGTCATGAACAACCATCCGCCTCAAAATACGAAGTACGATTCGCGAAGTTCGCTTCTGCATGTGCTTGTCTTCGCCGCCCTCTTCCTCTCCGGTCCGCCCGTTCTGGCACAATCCGAACACCGAGACGCGGAACGTCGAACCACGGTCGACCACGCCCGGCAGATCTCGGAGTGGGATCAAGACGTGAAAAAGAGAGGAAAAAAAATATACGACACCAGTTGCGCAACCTGTCACGGGGAGGACGGCACCGGAAACTTGCCCGCGGCCCGGTCGTTTACGGACGAAGCCTTCGAGAACGGGGCGGATCCGTACAGCCTGTTCAAAACAATCACGGACGGTTACAGGCGGATGCCCGGGCAATCCTGGTTGAGCCCGACCGAACGCTATGCGGTGATTCATTACGTTCGAGAGGCGTTTTTAAAAGAGAAAAATCCTGACCAGTACACGGACGTCACGCAGGCGTACCTGTCGGACTTACCGGAACCGGCCGCGGATCTGGCAGCGGAGGCGAAGGAAAAAAACAGGGATTACGCCGAAATACTAAACGGAGTCCTGGTGTCGCAGCTGGGGAACGATTTTCCGGCGGTTTTATCGATTGCTGCCGGAAACGATGTGACGGTCAGCTACGACCTGCATCGCATGCGGACGGCGGCGACGTGGAAGGAGGGGTTTGTGAATGTAAGCGGGACCAAGTTCGATGAACTAAAGGGAGCGAACAATGCACGTCCCGACGGGACCGCGCTGGCGGGGTTGCAGAACTGGTATTGGGCGTACGGATCGGAGCTGGACTACGGCAAACTGGACCTCGGTCCCCGCAGCCCGGCGCCCGAGAAATGGATGCGTTTCGAAGGGCGGTACAAGCACAGGGATCGTACCACGCTTCACTACACGATCAACGGTCGCAAACTCCTTGAAACCCCCGATGCAAAAAAGACGTCCGATTTTTTGGCTCTGAATCATACGCTTCACGTGGGACCCGGCGAGAAACCACTGAAACTGGTTGCGGGGGAGGTGGATCAGCTCGAGCGCGGCAGAAGTGGCGTCATGCCACTGAACGGTAAGCAACCCGGACAGAATCGCGGTCCCGTCAGCGATCACCTGGCCGTGGCGTCAACGGGAAATCTAACGGCGTCCGGACCATATTTCAACGGGGCGAATTCGTCGGACAAACAGACCTCCGGGTACGTTGCAGCGGCTGTGGCGGGAGACACCGACGGCCTCAGCTGGCACGTGGACGACACGGGCCGGATGATCCTGAACATTCCGGCCGGAACACGATCGCGAGTGATCCGTGTGATGCGTTTTGCCCACCGGAAGCCGAACCAGCTCGACCGGTTCGAACGATACGTCAACCACGTCGTTGAAAATGAAACCGTTACCGATCCGAAAACGTTTACGAACCCGGGTCCGAATCCATTCACCCGGGCCGTTCAGGTGGAGGGGACCCTCAGCAAGCGGGATCAGGGGTACGTTGTGGACACGATCCCGGTCCCCGCACGCGACAATCCGTACGACATCTGGCTCCGACCGGCTGCCATCGGATTCTTTGACGATGGACGGGCGGCGGTCACGTCGTATACCGGCGACGTCTGGATGGTGGACGGCCTCGACGACTCCCTCAGCAACGTCACCTGGCGACGCTTTGCGACCGGACTTTACGAGCCCCTGGGCGCCCGGGTCATCGACGGCACGCTACACGTCACCTGCCGCGACGGCATCAAACGGGTCCATGATTACAACGAGGACGGATACGCCGATCACGTGGATCAGATATACAGTGATCATGACGTCTCAACCAACTATCATGCATACCACTTTGATCTCGTACGGGACGTGCAGGGGAACTTCTACTTCTCCAAGGCCGGACGTTACACCAGTTTCAGGCTTCCCGGTGCGATTATGAAGGTCTCACCGGACGATGATCGTCACGAGGTGTTTTCCCTCGGGTTCCGGGTACCGAACGGAATGGGTACGTTTCCCTACAACGGAAAGCGGTATTTGACCGCGTCGGACAACCAGGGACATTACACCCCCGTATCGAAGATTAACGTGGTCGAGAAGGGCGGATTTTACGGGTACAGCGGCTCGAAGAAACAGTGGAAGCCGTACGGGGGAACCGTCGATTTTCGTGAAGGGGATTATCCGCCCGATTCCTTCGACCCCCCCATGGTCTGGATCCCACACAAAGTGGACATGTCCAGCGGCGGACAGCTCTGGGTGGACGACGAACGGTTCGGTCCGCTTTCGGATCACCTCCTTCACACCAGCTGGGGATCGGCGAGAATGCTGTACGTGCTACCCCAGAAGGTGGGGGATACCTGGCAGGGGGGAGTTGTCGCGCTTCCCCATAAATACAGATCCGGCATTATGCGGGCGAGGGTGAATCCCGCCGACGGACAGGTATACACGGTCGGGCTCAAAGGGTGGAACAACGCGCCGAACATCTCAGGGGCGGCCTTCCAGCGGCTCAGGTACGCCGGACCCCCCGCTCAAATCATTGATTCAATGGAGGTAACGCCGTCCGGCCTGAAGGTGACGCTGAACGTCCGGGTGGCAGAAGGGGCGAAAAACCCGAAACACTACACCGTCCAGCAGTGGAAATACAGGTGGAGCAGCAACTATGGATCGGCACGGTATCATCCGGACACGAACGAAAAAGGAGAAGAGACGGTGTCCGTGAACGACGTCCGGATCGGTGAAGATCGACATTCCATCCGGCTTTCGCTCGATCCCTTCCACGAGGTTCAACAGATGCATGTGAAGATGGACGTTCCAACCGCCGGCGGACAATCGTTCAGCGAGGACCTGTATCTGACCTTGAACGAGGTTCCGGAGAAATAATATCTCGAATCTTCCCCGGTTCACCAGGCAGACGGAAAGGACGGGCGGAGAAACCAAAACAGCCGAAACCTGACGTGCATTCAGGTGGCCTTGTTTCCGGTCAAAACGTGCGGATTTTGCACAGGATTACACCGGAGGGAGGGCGTGATTTAGGAAGATCCCGTCAGGCGGAGGCGATCAATTTCCCGGTTTCTCTTTTTTATCCAGCAGTTTCACCATGGCGTCGCCCATTCCCTTTCCGATCAGATAATGGGTCTCCCAGTTGCGGTTCCAGTGGTAGCCCTGCCCGGAGGGGGACACCTCCTTCTTCCGAAAGTAATCGCGGGTTTCCACTCCGGCCACGGTTCCCTTAAATTCCGGATGCTCTTCCGGGTCGGCCAGGGCGAGCTGGTCGTTCATCAGCTTTTCGACTTTGTCCTTGTACCGGGCTTTTTCAGGGATGGTCCACCCTCCCATGCCGGTATTGGCGATGACAAAGGGCAAATCCTCAATACCCAGATCCTTACGGACGTCCCTGATGAAGTTCACCATGTTCTGTTCGTACACGTTAACCGCCTTCTGATTAATGCGGTCGTTCCATCCCTGATGCCAGCCGAAACCGACGATCTCGTATCCGTTTCCCCGGTAGTGCGGATAGTACGACTTGAGATTGCTCGTGATCTCGTGAACGTGCCGTAGGATTTCCTGGTAATAAAACCCTTTATCCCCGTCCTCCTCCGGCTCGGGGTAATCGGCTGAACCCGGTGAAAGGAAGTCGTGATACAGCGACTTACCACCCCACGCGGATTTGATAATCAGCACGGGGTCTTCGAAGTGGTCCCCGACGGTGAAACCGAACCCGTGTTCGGGTCCGATCATGTTTTCGTTCGCGCCGTATCCCGTCGTCAGCCAGCCCTTCTGCGCTTTGTCTGAATTCGAAATGTTTACGATCCACACGTCGTCCCGGACAACGTGCTTGCCGTCCTCGTTGACAAGGTGCCCGTACTTCTCAGGTTTTTTCTTCAGGTGCCATACCATGGTGCCGGGGCTGCCCTTCAGCTCCCCGTGACCCTGCATGTTAGACTGGCCCGCCAGGATGAAAATTTTGAGCTTTCCGTCCGCCGGATGCGTCTTTTCCCCGGCGGCGGAATCCACACACATAACAGCCATCAGTGCTGTCGTGGCGAACAGGGTTTTAAGAACGGCTTTAATCATATTTATCCCCCTGATCACGCCGGAATTTATCCAATCGGAAAGAACTCGAAGAAGTAACAGAAACAAAATAGAAATGTACTTGAGAAGTTGTTTGAATGCAAATTATCTCGTAAATTGATTAACCTCCGGCAGTCTGAATCACGGCCGGGTAGGAGTGTTCGTCCACCTGTTTTTCAAGTGTCAGCACCGGATCCCAGTCCCGTCCTTTCTTCGTGACGGCGTCGACGGGGTGAACTGTGTTTCCGACGGCTCGCTGTACACGTCCGTGAGGGTGAACGGTCACTACAGCAAACCGAACGGAAACCGATCTACCTCCGTCCCCAGCGCCGAATACACGTGGTACTATTTCAAGGATTGTTCCGTTGTCTTTGTTCCGTGTCCCCACTTGAGCGTGGCGATCTTTCGGCCGTTTGGACCTCCGAGGCGGAAGTCGAGGGTCACCTTCCAGTCCGCCCGGTCCCCGGTCGGCTCACCGTGGCATACGAGGGAGATATTCCCGGTGCCGTCGCCGAAGTCCACCCGGTCGTACCGCAGGTAGGCACCGGTGTCGCTGAAGCTTTTATCGCGGGTTTCAGGCGAACACGCGCTGTCGGCCGTCGATCCACAGGAACCCCTGGCCAGCTTGTAGACGGAGAAAACGAACGATTGTTCAGCTTCGCCTCAAGTTGCTATCCAGCGGCAAACATCTCTTTTTGTGTGGCGGGAGCGGTACCGGAATACTGCTCGAACAGCTGGTATAGAAGAATATTTCTCGGATTTCGCTGACACTGAATCAAAACACCAGCCAGATAAATACGCTGAGCCAGACGATCATGGTGCTCAGTGAAAACAGATACATCCAGAACTGCAGGTACGCCAGGTATTTCTGTGCCCGTACGTGGAGCTGACACATAATCAGAACTCCGATGGCGGTGGGGGTGATGGATTCAATCAGAAGAACCATCCGTAACAGGGGATCCTCCGGAAGTATTCCCCCCGTTCGAAACACGAAAATCAGATCGATTACACAGGTCGGAACGAGGATCAGGCGAAGACCGGAAATGATCGGCACCTGTGAAATTACTTCAATTCCACTTTGAGAATATCGGAGATGGCATACAAGCGATTTTTGTTCTTGCTGCCGCTTGTGCCAGTTTTTATCCATTTCCATTTGCGGTCATAGGCGGTTGGATCTCCGAAAATAGCGCGTTTCGGGTTGGCTAATGGCGCATCTCAAGCAGCGCCCTGGTAAAGGCCTCACCAATTTGGCTGTAGATCCTGGCTGAGCCGAAGTAGTGAAAGCCGCCGTTGGACTTGTTGACTTCTAAATACTTCAACTCCTCCTCGGTGAAGTGTTTGTCGATCAACTCCTGCCTCAGCTCTTTCGCTTTCTCTTGGCCGAGATCTTTACGTTTTTTCTTGTATGGTTTTTGAACCTTGTTGCGCCAGCGCTTGCTCAGTTCAGCCAGCTTGTGATCCCAATAGTCTCCAGTGCGCACGGCGACGACGTTATCGAACTGCGACATTTCGGCCGGCGCAGCCTGAGCTTTCTGGAAGGCGCCCTTGCCCGTGTCGGGCTTCTGGTTGCCGCCGATGCCCATCACGCCGATCACGAACGGCAGTCTCGGGCTTTGCAGGTCCTTGCGGAGATCGCGAATGAAGTGCGTTAGAAGCCGCGTGTACTTTTTGTAGGCGTCGGACCCCGAGTTTCGAGGGTAGGTGTGGCCGTCGATGAGGTCGTTGAAGCCCTGGAACCAGACGAAGCCCGCCAGTTCATAGCCTTCTTTCGAATCGTACGCCGGGTGGTGTTTGCCGGGATCGTCCAGGACGGTCCTGACGTGATTGACCATTGCCTTGTAATAGACGCCGCTGTTCTTCCGCCTTCTGGCAAGCTTTCTCTGAAGCTTCCTTCCGAACTTGTCGTCTTTCTTCGCCCTCTCAGCGATTTTGGACCGATATTGATACGGCTCGGCGCCGGGGGGACGGAAATCGCAGTAAAGACTTTTGCCGCCCCAGGCGGTCTTGATGATGAGGATCGGTTGCTTCAGCTTTTCGTGCATGGTCGCGCCAAAGGCAAATTCCGGTCCCATCCGGGGTTTATTCTCCTTCAGCGCGCCGCCAAAGCCGAAGGTCAAAGGTCCTTGCTTGATCCTCGGGTCGTCGGGATTCCCGTCGAAGGCGACAATGTGCACTTCCTCATAGACTTTGGGA
>CAYXQY010000028.1:25728-30781 GCA_964466525.1 uncultured Planctomycetia bacterium | reverse complement strand
TCCTGTGCGTCATCCGACGTAACCGTTATGAAACGTAGTTGTGTGCCATTTTACGTCATTTTTGTCCTGACCCTTCTGGTGCTCGTCGTAATCGACGGGGCCTCAATGGCGTATTACTTCTCCCGTCCCGCTCAGGTTCGTTCCTTTTTATCCAGCAAAATCGGGGATACCTTCGAGATCGGGGATTCCAACGTTCGCTTCGACAACGGCATTGTTCTGTCAGACGTGAGCCTATTTACCGATCGTGAGAGCAATCCGTTTCTCAAAACCAATCAGATACGGATTCAGTTCAATCCGCTGCACGTGCTCGCCGGTGATTTCGTCCCGACGGAGATTTCGATTTACAGCCCGGAACTCACGCTGAAGAAAACAAAAAACAATCAAATCAACGTGCAGGAGTTTTTGAACAACCTGCCGGAACGGGAAGCCCAGGAAGTCTCTCCCCAAAAGCAAGTCCCGTCCAAACAGCAACAAATCAAAACAAACATCTCGATCATCGATGGCAATCTCACCCTGACAAATTTTCCCTCGCTGTTGCGGGACGGAAAAGAACTCAAGCTTCACGGATGTGACATCGACGTTCGGTCGATCCGAAACCAGCGGGGCCTCCTCTTTGACGGTGGCGGTGACGGGACGCTCGGCCGTCTGAACTTCAGTGGTCGATTTTACGACGGAGCCCTGTCAGCACGTGCCACAGCAAGGTCCATCATGGTCAACGAAGAACTTATTGACACGTTTTCAAGCGAGGTGCGGGAGGTCTGGAGCAAATACAATGCCACCGGCCCGGCCAACATAAGCTACGAGCTCGAGCTTGATCTAAATTCCGGAGTGGAGGAGATTCCTCCGGAGGCTCACCGGTTGACCGTTCGACCTCAGGGCATGAACGGGGCCTTTGCGGATTTTCCGTATCCCATGAAAAACCTGCAGGGCATGATGGAATTCACCTCCGAAGGCCTGACGTTTGAACTGCGCAGCACCATCAACAAGGCCGAATTCTCGATCAACGGACACACGGAGGGATATGGGGAACGCTCAAAACTGAACGTCGGGATTCACGCGGAAAACGTCCCCATCGATCAGGACCTGTATACGGCCCTCGAGCAAATGCCCGACGTGCGTGACATTGTGCAATCCCTGAACGCCTCCGGGACGGTGAATGCAACCGGATACATCAACCGACAGGAAGGACGGGAAGACGTGGATTTTCTCATTCGACTGTTTCCCCGGGACCTTCAGGTCAGGTATGATGAATTTCCGTATCCGTTTAAAAACGTCCGGGGCACCGTCATTATCGAACCGGATCAGGTCCGCCTGGAAAACATACAGGCGTCCCCCGCCGTCTCCACAGGGAGCACCGTTACGTCTCCGACGGAACTCAACGGTTCCATTCTGTTCGCGGATGAAGAAAACGAATCTGCTTCGTACAACCTGCGGATTAACTCGTCAAATATTCCACTCGACAGCACGTTAAAAACGAATCTACCCGAAGAGGTACAGGTGATCTGGTCCCGGCTTCAGCCCGCCGGAAGCGCCTCCGCTAACTGGACAATTAACAAATCAATCGCGGCCGAGGAACCCCGCCATGAAATCGACGTGACGCTTCAAAACTGCAGTTTGACCCCGTCCGAATACGATCAGACCGTGGAGGGGGTCTCGGGCAACATCAGTTACAGGAACGAACGGATTTCAATAACCGATGTCTCCGGTCGGTGGAACAACGGTACCATTCAGATTAAAAACGGAGAGGTACAAACAACTGAGAAGTCTCCTTTCGCCACGTTCACCCTGGGCGCCAGCAACGTGCAGATGAATTCGTCGTTGAAACAGGTCGTATTCAACGGAGGAGAGCTTCCGGAAGCGATTAAGAATAAGGGCACGGTTGACGTCAATGGTTCGGTGAAATGGTATCAACAGGAAAATGCCGAGATTGAATACTTCCTGACGCTGAACGTAAACGACGTCGGGTTCAAGAAAGTTGTGGATCTTGATGAAATACAGGGGAAAATTGTCCTGAAAGGAGAGCATCGTAATACCCCGGATCAATCTCAACCTTCCCTGACCGGTGGGGTCGATTTATCGGAGATCACCGTAAACGATGTTCCGATAACATCCGTGCAGTCAAACTTTCTTCTTCGGGACAACCGGATCGAACTGCACGAACTGAACGGAGAGGTACTCGACGGAAATCTAAAGAACACGAAGATCCTCCTGAACACACTGGAGAACACGTTTAACGTGTCCCTTGAGACCACCGGGCTGAGCTTTCAGAAATCACTGGTGTCCCTCGGCGTCGACGAGCGGAACCTGAGCGGCACGCTGAGCGGAAACGGTCAGCTTAACGGATCGTTCGAGGACCGCAGCACGTGGACGGGCAATGCTCAATTACAGTTGCGTGACGCGCAATTATGGAGGCTTCCTCTGTTCCTTCCCATCTTCATGGAGTTGCGTCTGCCGAAGCAAAAGCCATTTAACGAGGGCAAAATCAACCTCGAGGTCAAAAACGAATCCGTCCTCGTGCGTCAGATGCTCTTTGAATCGTCCTCCTCCAGATTAAGTGGAACGGGTCACGTTGGGTTCGACGGTCGGTTACTCATTTACCTCAAAACCAGGGAGCTGAACCCCGTCATCCCCCCCATCCCGATCGTCGGCTGGTTGTACAATCAGGTCACCTCGAACCTCCTCACGTTCCAGGCTACGGGCACCCTGATGAATCCATCCGTCTCAGCCACACCGTTGCCGTTTCTGTTTCAACGTCGCTTCGAATAAGCGGATTCCATGACGAATCACACCGAGTCCGACGAACACTGGATGCAAAAAGCACTTGCACTCGCCGAGCAGGGCCGCGGAAAGGTTGCACCGAATCCGATGGTGGGGGCTATCATCGTTCGGGATGGTCAATCCGTCGGAGCGGGTCACCACCCGGAATACGGGGAACCACACGCGGAAAAAATCGCCATCGAAGACGCCGGGTCAGACTGTCAGGGGGCCACGCTGTACGTTACGCTTGAACCCTGCTCGTTTACCGGTAAAACCCCCCCCTGCACCGAAGCCATCATCGACGCCGGTATTCAACGTGTCGTAGCCGCAATGATGGACCCTCACCCTGAGGTGCGAGGAGCCGGATTTGACCGGCTCCGCGAGGAAGGAATCGACGTAGTTGAAAACGTCTGTCAGGAAGAAGCTGCATACCTGAATCGAAAATTCGTCACGTATCACACGGAGAATCGGCCGTTTATCATCGCCAAGTGGGCCATGAGTCTTGATGGGAAAATCGCCACCCGCACAGGCCATTCACAATGGATTACCTCCCGTGAATCCCGCCGCCGTGCTCGCACGCTTCGCACGGACGCCGGAGCCGTCATGGTCGGTATCGGTACGGTCATCGAAGATAACCCGACCCTGCTCGGTCCGGATCATCAGGACGAACATCCAGTTCGCATCATAGCTGATTCCCGGCTTCGAATTACCCCGGACTACGAGATCGTGCAAACTGCGGAGAAGACACGGACGATCATCGCCACCACGAACCAGGCCAGACAAAGCAAGATCCGGCAGCTGGAGGATGCGGGTGTGGAGGTTGTTGTCGTCGAGGAAAAGGATCAACAGGTTGATTTCGATGCACTCTGCCGGAAACTGGCCTCCCTTGACATTCAGGCTGTTCTCGTGGAAGGAGGAGGAGAACTCCTCGCGTCCGCTTTTTCCGAAGGAGTTGTGGGCGACGTAAACGTATTTGTTTCCCCAAAAATTATCGGGGGGTCGGACGCTGTCACCCCGGTTGAGGGACAGGGTATCCAACGGATACCGGACGCCCCGGAACTGTCCGACGTGCGGATTGAACAATTTGATCAGGACGTGCTTATCGAAGCCTCCTTCAGGGAACCATCCGATTATGAGGTACGCGGAACATGACACTGGGCGTGTTGTGTGGTTCAAGTCTCCTCGAATCCGATCGGTTTTCCGAACTGCCGGTACAGGTAGTTGAAACCAAACGGCAGGACGTACGTGTGAAGGACGGGTCAAATTTCTTCGTAATTCAACGACACAAGTCGGGGAACGACGGGTACACCCCCCCACACGAGATCGATCACAGATCGCATATTCTGGCCCTGCAGAGACTGGACGTGGATCAGATCTTTGCGGTACAGTCCACCGGCTCCCTGACAAACAGAATCCCTCCCGGCACATTCGCCATTCCCGATGATTTTCTCAACTTATGGGAACGTCACACCTTTTACAGTGATGAACGGGGACACCGGGTCGCCGAATTCGATAACAAACTTCGCAAAACCATTCGTGAAACCCTGAAACAGAAAAACTATCACTTTTCCGAACACGCCGTGTACGTCCAGACACAGGGCCCGCGATTTGAAACGCCGGCGGAGGGCCGACTGCTTGCAAATTTCGGGCACCTCGTGGGCATGACCGCGGCGGCGGAAGTAATCCTGGCGAACGAAAAAGAGATGCCCTACGCTACACTCTGCTCCGTGGACAACTACGTAAACGGCATTGAGGACACCTCCATCGATTACGAATCCTTTCAGGACGCCGTCCGGAAACATCAGGACAAGGTGATTCGAACCGTGGAAGGAGTCATCGATCAACTAACGTAATCATCCATATCCACCCCCGGATCTGCTGCGTTCCTCCTTTCGGAAGCAAATATACAATATGCTCCCCTGCAACACCTCCTTCGGACTGCAGACATCATCTTCCCGGACCGTGATTCAGGCCATTACAACCTTCGTCCGGCCCTGTCCTACTCCTCGCTTCCGTGGTACTGCCGCTTCCCGTTCCGGTAAAACTGAATGCTTCCGCTGTGTGACAGAATCCGCTTGACCCCTTCCGGTATATCTCCAATACCAACTCTACGGAGGTTTCCATTCCCGGTATGCCTGTAAGCAATCCCGTTTTCCAGGATCATCCCCTTTATATTTTCCCCGTACCCTTCTCCATATACGTAGTACACACGGGAGGGCTCGTGACCCTGTTCCGAGGGCATCTGAATTTTTTCAAGGTACCCGATGGTATTCACACCATCCGACGAACGAACCTC